>JABDJU010000049.1 GCA_013003325.1 Acidimicrobiales bacterium | reverse complement strand
AGCTGGCGCCGAAGTCACACTGATCACCACTTCGGCTCTCCCGTCGAGCGAGGGGATCGAACGGGTCGAGGTGATCACCGCCGCCGATCTGTACGACGCGGTCAACTCCCATCTGCCGGGATCCGATGCCGTGGTCATGGCCGCCGCCGTGGCCGACTTCACGCCTGCGACGTTGGCCGATCACAAGATCAAGAAGGATGTGGGCGTCCCCGACGTCAAGCTGGTACCAACAACCGACATCTTGGCCGAGCTCGGCCGCAGGAAGGCGGCGGGAGAAATCCATCCGCTGCTGATCGGCTTCGCCGCCGAGACCCAGAACATCGCCGCCAACGCCCGCTCCAAGCTCGAGAGCAAGGGCGCCGACCTGATCGTCGCAAACGACGTCGCCGGCGCACGTACCGGGTTCGGCCACAACACCAATGCGGTCACCATCTTCTCCGCCGATGGTGGAGAGATATCACTCTCGCTTCGGTCCAAGGCCGAGATCGCCACCGAGTTGTGCGCGATGATTGCTGCTCGTCTGTAACCAACACCAAGAAAGAACGCTGTGGCTGATAACTACACCTTCACCTCAGAATCGGTAACCGAAGGCCATCCGGACAAGATGGCCGATCAGATATCCGACTCGATTCTCGATGCCCTACTCGCGGAAGATCCCTACAGTCGAGTGGCCTGCGAAACCTTGGTCACCACCGGCCTAGCCATCATCGCCGGCGAGGTGACGACCACCGGGTACGTCGACATTCCCAGGGTGGTGCGGGAATGTATCACCAAGATCGGCTACGACTCCGAGAGCTACGGGTTCGACGGAGCAACCTGTGGGGTGATGGTCAGTCTCGATGAGCAGTCGCCCGACATCGCCCAGGGCGTCGACAAATCCGAAGAGATCCGTTCCGGCTCGGCCTCGGGCGACAAGTACGACGAACAGGGCGCCGGCGATCAGGGAATGATGTTCGGCTACGCCTGCGACGAAACCGACCAGTTCATGCCGCTCCCGATCCATCTGAGTCACCGGTTGGCTGAACGACTCGCTGAAGTTCGGCGGGCCGGCACGGTTCCCTACCTGCGGCCCGACGGCAAGACTCAGGTGAGTTTCGAGTACGAGAACGGCCAGCCGGCCCGGATCAAGACCGTGCTCATCTCCACCCAGCACGATCCGGGGATCGACCGCGACAGCATGATCCGACCGGACCTGATCGAACACGTGATCAGGCCGGTGATTCCCGAGTCCTACGCCGGCGATGACTACGAGGTGTTGGTCAACCCGACCGGCACCTTTGTGATCGGCGGCCCGGTGGGCGACGCCGGCTTGACCGGCCGGAAAATCATCGTCGACACCTACGGCGGGGCAGCCCGCCACGGTGGTGGCGCGTTCAGCGGAAAGGATCCGTCGAAGGTTGACCGATCCGCTGCCTATGCCACCAGATGGGTCGCCAAGAACGTGGTTGCCGCCGGTGCGGCCGGCCGCTGCGAGGTGCAGGTGGCCTACGCCATCGGTGTGGCCAAGCCGGTGTCGATCCTGGTCGAAACCTTCGGCACCGAAAACGTCGATCCCGACAAGATCAGTGCAGCAGTGACCGACGTGTTCGATCTGCGTCCCGGTGCGATCCTCGACGATCTCGATCTTCGCCGTCCGATCTACACGCCGACCGCGGCCTATGGCCATTTCGGGCGGCCGGCCACCGACGATGGGTTCTTCACGTGGGAGCGGACCGATCGGGTCGACGAATTGAAGAGCGCGCTCGGTCTGTAGGACCGCAGCGAGCCCTACTGGATACAAACCCGTGAGGGTCGTCAGGGTGCTGCCCGACGTCTCCGGCCTCAGCAAGACCTTCGATTACTACGTTCCCGCCGACCTGCCGGGTCCATCGGTGGAGGTCGGATCGATGGTGCGGGTGCAGCTTCACGGCCGACGAACCGCAGGCTGGGTGGTGGCGGTCGATGTCGAACCCCCTTCGGGCGTCACGCTCGAGCCGATCCTGAAGAGCTCGTCGATCGGACCTGATCAGCAGGTGGTCGATCTGGCCCAGTGGACGGCTCGCCAGTGGGCTGGTCGCTGGTCTGCGGTCCTCAAGACCGCCAGCCCCGAGCGTATGGTTCCTTCGCGACCCGCTGCACCACCGTCGGCGCCGGTGTCGGGCGGGACCCAGCCCGACCTGGAGTCTCTGTTCGATGGCGTCGGGCCTCGGGTGGTGCGGAGCGCACCCTGTGCTGATCGTTTCGAGATCGTGAGGGAGGCGGCCCGCAGGGGTCCGACGATCATCGTGACGCCCGAGCATCACACCGCCCTCGCCCTGGCCGGTCGCTTGAAACGGGCTGGGATTGCCACGTTCCGATACCCCGAGCAATGGACCGGCGGCCTGCAGAACGGCGTGGTCATCGGGGCCCGGTCGGCCATCTTTGCCACGGTCCCTGACCTCAGGTCGATCGTGGTCATCAACGAGCACGACGAGGCGTTGGCCAACGAACGAAACCCAACCTGGAACGCTCGGGACGTGGCGATCGAGCGCTCCCGCCGGGCCGAGGTTCCCGCCGTGCTGGTCTCCGCCGTTCCGAGCCTGGCAGCGCTGGCCGCCACCGACGACGTGCGTCTGCCGGCGAGAGGCCCGGAGCGAGCTTGGTGGCCGCTGGTCCAGGTGATCGATCGGCGGGACGACGATCCGGGCCGCGGCGGGTTGTTCTCCGATCCCATGATCAGGCGGATACGGGGCGAGGGTCGGGTGCTGTGCATTCTGAACCGGAAGGGTCGAGCGGTGATGCTGGCCTGCGCCACCTGTGGCGAGCTGGCCAGATCCGAATCACGGGAGGAGCTGATGGTCGAGGACAACGGCGCCCTCGTCGCACCCCGGTCGGGCGAGACCCGGCCCAAGGTCTGCATTCAATGTGCCGGTACGAAGCTGAAGCGGGTCCGCCTGGGCGTCACCCGGGTTGCCGAAGAGCTTTCGGTGTTGCTGCGGGAACCGGTCGGGGAGGTGACCGGCGACTCGACCGGGGTGGAAGGCCTCGCCCACCGTGTCGTGGTAGGAACCGAAGCGCTCCTCCATCGGGTCTCGGTAGCCGACACGGTCATCTTTCTCGACTTCGATCAGGAACTGCTGGCCTCCAGGTATCGGGCGGCCGAGCAGGCGATGAGCCTGCTGCTCCGGGCGGGAACGCTGGTCGGTCCCCGGGCTGAGGGCGGCCGAGTTCTCGTGCAGACCCGCCTCCCGGATCATCGAGTGCTGCGTGCCGCGGCGCGAGCCCAGCCCGAGCTTTTCACCGACGCCGAACGGGAGTTGCGCAGGGCAGCTCAACTACCGCCCTATGGCGGGCTGGCTCTGGTTCGTGGTTCGGCGACTTCGGAGTTCTTGGTCCCGCTCGAGAATCGTCTCGATCTCGAACTCGTCGGGCCGGATCGCAACGGCCAGGTGTTGGTGAAGGGGCCGGACCGCTCGTCGGTGGCCGAGGCACTGAGGGAGCTGGACCGCCCGAAGGGTGGGCGGGTGTCGGTCTGGGTCGACCCGGTACGGGCCTAACGAGAGTCGGCTGCCACCCACCCCTGGCGACGAACCTCGGCCAATACCGCCGTTGCGGTGTGCCCCACGTTCAAACTACCTATCTGACCGGTCAATGGCAGGAAGGCCGTTGCATCGGCCGATTCGAGCGTCCGGCGATGCACGCCCCGCTCCTCGTGACCCAGCACCAATGCAACCGGACCCTGGGACAGATCGGTTTCGAAGATGGGCGCCGCCCCTTCGACCAGCTCGATGGCAACAACCCGATAGCCGGCGGCGCGAGCGACCTCCGCGGCGGCCGACCCGTCGGGGGCGGTGTGCAAATGCAGAAAGCGATCGCAGCCTTTGGCGGTGATCTGGACCTTCTTGTCGCCCGGATCTGCGGTCGGCGGAACCAGCCACAGGTCGCGTACGCCGTAGGCGGCAGCGCTTCGCAAGATGCTGCCGACATTGAAGGGCTGTTGGACGCCGTCGAGAATCAAACCGAGCTGTTGGTCTGTCCTCTTTCGCCACCGCCGATGGAGTCGCTTCAAGTCAGTGGGGGAGAGCGGCTTCACTGCTTCTGGGCCTCGTTCACGGCGTCAGGGTCGCTGTGGGTTACGTCGAGTATGCGATAGCCGCCCTCAGACCCACGGCGGACAACGACGAATCCCTGACCCTCGAGCCATCTGTGGAGGCTGTCTGAGCCTAGGTTCTTGTGCACCACGAGATGAGCCGACCCCCACGGCCGCAGCCGGTTGAGCCAGGACGAAAGCAGTTCGTGGAGTGCTGGCTTGCCGATTCGGATCGGCGGGTTGCTCCATATGCGATCGACGAGCAATCCGTCGGGGACCTCGTCGGGAGCCACGACCTTCACGTTGGAGAGGTTCAGGTTGGACGCATTCAGGAGGCACAGCTCCCTGGCCCGTTCGTTCACCTCGACAGCCCAGATCGTCGCTTGGGGATTCCAGGTTGCCAGGGCACAGGTGATCGGCCCGTACCCTGCACCGATATCGACGATGTCGGTGTTGCTGTACGCGGGGTGCGGTCCGGTACGCAGGAGATACCGGGTGCCGCGATCCACTTGGTCGGGAGAGAACACGCCCCGATCGGTGACCAGGCTCGTCGACAAGCCGGGCACAGCGAGAACCACGGCCCGCCGTCGCGATTCGGTCGCAACATCGTCGTCGAAGTAGTGACCCATCGGTGCCGCTACACGATCTCAGCCAGGACCGCGGCGAACCGGGCGGCGCTGGGCGGGTCGGCTTCGAAGAACAGGCTCGGCTCAATGAGCTCTACTTCGACAATCATCGGACCGTCGCGACTCGGAAGCAGGTCGATGCGGGCAAACAGAAGCGGGCCGAACCGATCGGTCAGCCACCGGTTCACCCCATCGGCAACCGACCGTTCCTCGTCGGTCAGCTCAGTCGATGTGATGTTTTCGGGGGCGAAGAGGCCGTCGATGTTCGGACCGCCTGGACTCAACAGCGCAGCTTTGGCAAAGGCATGGTCGAACGTACCGTTCACGTATACACAGCCCCGTTCCCCGTAGGAATCGACCAGCGAGAGATACGGCTGCAGCATCGCTACGCGGTCGCCGTCGATGATGGCTTGCACAGCTCTGGTGATCGCCGACCCATCCGGGGCGTCGAGCCGAAACGTATCGTTTGATCCCGCTGACACCGTCGGTTTGACCACCACTTCTTCGCATTCCCAGCGCTCCAAGCGAGACAACGCAGCGCCCAATTCGGTCGGGGGTGAGAGGTGGGCGACAAAAGCCGTCGGCACGGTTGGGTGGCCGGCCCGGGAAAGCTCACTGAGGTATCGCTTGTCGATATTCCACTGGATCGGCTCGATCGGGTTGTACAGCGTGGCCACCGCAGCAATCGCCTCGATCACGTCGATGAAGTCGTCAGGACGCTGGTAGTAGTCCCAGGTCGCACGGAGTACGACCGCACCGAATCGATTCCACCGTACCGACGGGTCATCCCAGGCAACCACCTCGTAGGCAACCGACGCATCCTCGAGCGCAGGAAACAGGAACGGGCCGTCGGTATCGAGGTCCAGCGCGTCGCGCGCCGCTACCAGTGCGATCGACTGTCTCACCGTTCCAGGGTACCGACAGGCTCCACGTCGTCAGCCGGGGGTCTGTGCCGGTGGACATGACCAGCGCCGCTTCGACGGTCATACTCGTTGGATGGACACACCTGACTTTCGACTCGACGGTCAGGTCGCCGTGGTCACGGGGGCCGGCCGGGGGATCGGACGCGGGGTCGCATTGCTCCTGGCTCGTGCCGGCGCCTCGGTGGCGGTGCTCGGCCGGGACGTTGCAGTCCTCGAGACCCTCGTTGCGGAGATCTCCGAGGAAGGCGGGGTCGCATGGCCGACCCTCCTCGACGTGACCGACCTCGAGAGCATCGGCTCGGCCATGGAGGCGGTGTTGGACCACTTCGGTGCGCTTCACATCCTCGTGAACAACGCCGGGTTGGGCGCCAACCACAGGGCCGAGGATGTCACCGAGGGCGACTGGGACGAGATGATGGACGTGAACCTAAAGGGTCTATTCTTCTGCTGTCAGGCTGCGGGGCGCATCATGCTCGAACAAGGTCACGGTCGGATCGTGAACCTCAGCTCTCAGGCGGGCGTGGTCGGCATCAGGGATCATGCGGTGTACTCGGCTTCGAAGGGTGGCGTGAACATGCTGACGAAGGTGTTGGCCCTCGAGTGGTCACACCGTGGGGTCAACGTGAACGCCGTTGCCCCGACGTTCATCTACACACCGGGAACGGCCGAACGCCTCGATCAACCGGATTATCTCGCCGCGGTGCTCGAGCGGATCCCAGCCGGGCGGGTGGGAACGATCACCGACGTTGCCGGGGCCGTTGTCTATCTGGCGTCTCCTGCTGCCAACATGGTGACCGGTCATGTACTCGTCGTCGACGGTGGCTGGACCGCTCAGTAGATCGATAGCGATCCAAATTCCGGCGGTGGGGACGAATCTCGGGTGGTGTGGTCAGGCTCGGCCGGTCGGGATTACCTCGTAGCCGGGCTCCTCCGGTTCGTCGTCGACCATCTCGGGCGGGAAGCCGGGAGCGATAACGCTCAAACCCGTGGCATCCTCGAGTCGCTTGATGATGTTGGGTGAGAGTTCGCGTGGTCCGTAGCGCTCGATGCCGTCGGCAAAGATGTCGTTGATCAACGGCGACAATTCGAGCGGGACTCCGTGCTGTTCGGCCAGCGACTGGAAGAGCCCGACGTCTTTGGCGACGAGATCCATGGTGAAGCTGATGTCGCGCGATCCATTGAGGATCACCTGCCCCTCGGTTTCGTGTACGAACGACGTTCCTGACGAGATCGCAATGGCCTCGTAGGTCGTGTTGAGATCTAGGCCCATCGCCTTCGCCGTTGTGAGAGCTTCGGCCACCGACACCAGATTCACGGTGGCCAAGTAGTTCGTCATCACTTTGAGGATCGAAGCCGACCCCACCTCACCGGTGTGCAGGATTCGTCGACCCAACGCCGTGAGCACAGGGAATGCTCGCTCGAAGGTCTCACGGTTGCAGCCGGCGAAGATGCTGATGTTGCCGGTGTCAGCGCGGTGGCACCCGCCCGATACCGGACAGTCGATGGCTTCGGCCCCCTTGCTCCTCACGAGAGCGGCCATCCGGACGACCTCCTGGGAATCAGTGGTGCTCATCTCCGCCCAGATCATCCCCTCGCTCAGACCCTTGAGAAGGCCGTCCGGACCCTCCATGACCGCCGAGCACGACGCCGGGCTGGGCAGGCAGGTGATGACCATGTCGCAGGCCTCCGCCATGGCACGAGGCGACTCGGCAAACTGTGTTCCCCGATCGACGAACGGCTGAGCCGCCGTAGGGTCGAGATCCCGAACCATCAGGTCGTAGCCGTTGCGCAGCAAGCTGCCGGCGAGCTTGTGGCCGACGTTGCCGAGACCGATGAAACCGATTCGCTTGGGTGTCATGCTCGGGACAGTAGCTGTGTCAGTAGGCTTCCCGCTGTGTCTGCGAGCGCTCAGCCAACTGGCGCCGAACACGACACTCAGGTCAGGAATCAGATCCTCCGCCAGGCCGGCTCGATCGCGCTGGCGGTATCCCCATTTGCAGCTGCGTTCGGGATCATCTGTGCCGAAGCCGACTTTCGATTGATCGAGGCGATCGGCTTCTCCAGTCTCGTGTTTGGCGGTAGCGCTCAATTCGCAGCGGCCACCGTGCTGGCCGACGGCGGGTCGGTTGTCGCCGCGGTGACCGCTGGAGCCCTTCTCAACATGCGTTCGATGGCCTTCGGGGTTGTGATGGCGCCGGCGCTCAAGGGCTCGCTGTGGTGGCGGGGCGTCGTGTCCCAGCTCATGATCGACGAGTCGACTGCAGTCGGGAGCGCTCAGAAGGACCTGCATTGGCGTCGCTACGGGTACCTGGCCGGGGGTCTCGGCGTGTTCGTGCTGTGGAATCTATTCACGATCCTCGGCTTCACCGTGCTCGGCAGTGCTGGCGAGCTCGTGGTCACCTACGGAATCGATGCCACGATCCCGGCCTCGTTCCTGGCCCTGCTGTGGCCCCGGCTCGACAGCGTCGAACAGCGCGTTTTGATGGTCGCTGGCGCAGCCATCGCGCTTCTAGGAGCACCGCTCCTTCCCGCCGGTGTCCCCATCGTCGCCTCAGCACTTGCGGTAGTGATCTACCGGCCCTGGCGGCTACCTGAGCGGTGGAGAACGTCGTGACCGATCCGATGATGACAGTGTTGATGCTCGCCGCCATCAGCTACGCCTTCAAGTCGGCCGGGCCGCTGCTGCTCGGCGGCGACCGTGATCTGCCGTTCTGGGTCGACCGGCTAGCCCTCTTACTCCCCGCCCCGCTGCTCGCAGCCCTGGTTGCATCCTCGACATTCGTTACCGA
>JABDJU010000119.1 GCA_013003325.1 Acidimicrobiales bacterium | reverse complement strand
GGGCGGCCGCACCATCGATCGCATCAACCCCCGCGTCCGACGCCGCCACGTAGGTGGCGAGCTGCCCTCCCGCGCTGTCGTGGGTGTGAAGATGTACCGGTTGGTCGAACCGTTCCCGCAGGGCGGTCACGAGGGTTCGCGCCGCCGGGGCCCGGAGCAGGCCGGCCATGTCTTTGATGCAGAGCACGTGGACTCCCTCGGCAGCCAGCTCCTCGGCCACCCCCAGGTAGTAGTCGAGGGTGAAGAGCGTCTCGGCCGGATCGGCCATATTGCCGCTGTAACAAATCGTGCCTTCGATCAACGCACCGGTCTCGCGGCCAGCTCTGATCGCCGGGCGCATCTGTTCGATGTTGTTGAGCGCATCGAAGACTCTGAAGATATCGACGCCCGCTCGGTGGGCTTGGTGTACGAACGCCTCGGCCACCCGGTCCGGATAGGCCGTGTACCCGACGGTGTTTCGGCCTCGCAGCAGCATCTGCATACAGATGTTCGGGGCGGCATCCCGCAGCCGTTCCAAGCGGTCCCAAGGATCCTCGTGCAGGAATCGAAGCGCCACATCGAAGGTTGCGCCGCCCCAGCACTCGGCGCTCAACAGCTGGGGTGTGCTGTGGGCCATATGGCGGGCACCGGCGACCAGGTCGATGGTGCGAACCCTGGTGGCGAGGATCGACTGGTGAGCATCCCGCAGCGTGGTGTCGGTGACCAGAAGCTGGGTTTGGGATCGCATCCATTCGGCGAACTTCTCCGGTCCCAGCTGGTCGAGAAGCTGTTTGGTGCCGGCCGGCGGGGGCTCGGTGGGACGTGGGGGCAGCTTGACCTGCGGATCATTGTCGAGCGGGGCCTCACCGTGGACCCCGTTCACCGTCACCTCACCCAGCCAGCGCAACAACCGGGTAGCCCGGTCGAGCGAGACCTCTCCCTCGAGCAGTTCGGGCCGTTCGTCGATGAAGCTGGTCGTGACCCTGCCGGCCCGGAAGTCAGCGTCGGCGAGAACGGCCTGAAGGAAGTTCAGGTTGGTGACCGGCCCCCTGACCCTGAACTCGGCCAGGGCCCTCTCGGCACGACCGACGGCCTGTTCGAAGGTGTGGCCTCGGCACGTGAGCTTGGTGAGCAGCGAATCGAAGTAGGGCGTGATCTCCGCACCCGCGTAGCCCCCGCCTCCGTCGAGCCGTATGCCCGCCCCGCCTGGTTCGCGGAAGGTGAGGATCCGCCCGGTGTCGGGTCGAAAGCCGTTGGCCGGGTCTTCGGTGGTGATGCGGCACTGGAGGGCTGCCCCCCGCTGGCGGATGGCCGATTGCTCGAGTCCGAGCTCGGCGAGAGTCCTGCCGCTGGCGATCTGGAGCTGGGTCTGCACGATGTCGACGTCGGTGGTCTCCTCGGTGACGGTGTGTTCAACCTGCACCCGTGGGTTCATCTCGATGAACACGAAGTCACCGGACCGATCCAGCAGGAACTCCACTGTGCCGGCGTTGACATAGCCGATGTGGCGACCGAACCGCACCGCCGCATCGCAGATCTTGTCTCGCAGCTCAGCGCTCAGGTTGGGTGCGGGGGCCAGTTCCACAACCTTCTGATGACGCCGTTGCACCGAACAGTCCCGTTCGTACAGGTGGATCACATCGGTCCCGTCGCCGAGGAGTTGCACTTCGATGTGGCGGGGGTCAATTACGGCTCGTTCGAGGAACACGGTCGGATCGCCGAAGGCGCTCTGGGCCTCGCGACGGGCGGTGTCGACGGCGTCGGCGATCCGGTCGGGATCGTCGATGCGGCGAAGGCCGCGCCCCCCGCCGCCGCTGGCCGCCTTGACGAACACCGGGAAACCGATCTTGTCGGCTTCGGCCCGGGCCGTGTCGGCGGTGACCTCGGGCGACTGGGTGAGCACCGTCAACCCTGCTTCGGCAGCCATGGTCTGAGCCCGCATTTTGTTGCCGCACAGTTCGAGCACTCGTTGAGGAGGCCCGACGAATGTGATGCCGTTGTCGGCGCAGGCTTGGGCCAGGTCGGGGTTCTCCGACATGAACCCGTAGCCGGGGTGGATTGCATCGGCGCCGCTTTCCCGAGCAGCGGCGATGACCTCTTCGATGTCGAGGTAGGGCTGGAGTGGATGGCCCTCGGTCCCGATCTGATACGACTCGTCCGCCTTCAACCGATGCAGGCTCTGCCGGTCTTCCCAGGTGTAGATCGCTACCGTCTCGATCCCGAGCTCTACTGCAGCGCGGAACACCCTGATCGCGATCTCACCTCGGTTGGCTACGAGCAGCTTCGTGATCTCCGGCATGACTCCAGACTTGGCGATCCCGGTCGGCAAGTAAAGTCCAGGTCAGCGTTCCGGCAAATCAACCTGCCGCGCCAACGATGCCCTATCTCGCCGGTCAGATTCGGCTGCGCAGAGAATCGAGCTCGGTGAAGCTGCCCAGGGCGATGAGCACATCGCCATCTTCGACCACCGTATGGGGCGAAGGGTTGGTGTGATAGCGGTGGTCCGGCTTGCGGATCGCAATAATAAGTGAGCGCTGGTCGCCCTCGCGGAGGTCGAGCAGCTTGTGGCCGGCCATCGGCGAATCGGACCGGACGATGACCTCCTGCACGCTCACATCGTGTTGATCGTCGTGCAGCACCTCGTCGAGAAACTCGGCGACGTTGGGCTGGAGGGCAACGGCGGCCATGCGCGAACCGCCAATCTGGTGAGGGTTCATCACCCGATCGGCTCCGGCCTGAAAGAACTTGGTCTCGTTCGATTGATCACTCGTGCGGGCCACGATGAACAAGTCCTTTCGCATCGCTCGTGCCGACAGACACACGAACAGATTTTCCGCATCTCCGTCCAGTGCCAGCACCATGGTGCTGGCTCGTTCCACGCCGGCCTGGCGCAGCACATCATCGTGGGTGGCGTCACCGATGATCAGCGGCATCTCCGAGTAGTCGTCAATCGGCTCGCGATCTATCACCACCACCTCGGAGCCGTTCTTGCGGCAGAAATCGACTACCGCATGGCCGACTTGACCCCAGCCACACACGATGGTGTGGCGATCCATTTTGGAGATTGCGCTCAGCATTCTTCGCCTCCTGAAGGCATCGTTCAGTGTTCCTGCGATCAGCGTGTCGACGAACACCGAGATCGTGAACAGCACCGCGCCGACTCCCACGACCACGAGAAACATCGTGAACATCCGGTACGAGTTGGTGTTGGCCAGATCGAGGTCGACCTCGGTGAAGCCGACGGTGGTGATGGTGATGACGGTCTGATAGAGGGCGTCCAGCCATGGAAGGCCCAGAAGTCGGTAGCCGATCCAGCCGGTGAGCACGATGCACAGCACCAGCAGCATCGCGCCCTGGAAGCGGCGCCACGGGTCGTTCTCGGACCGTTTCCAGTAGAGGCCTCGAGGTTCCACACCAGAAGAGTACGGGCTCGGCCCGAGGGGGCTGTGTCTTACAGGCCGATCATCCCTCGTTCCGAGCGTCCGGCCGGCTGCGTCACATAGACCGTATGTCGACCTAGGGGTACGCTCGAATTCATGGGAGCCTTCAGCATCGCGGCGAACGAGTACGTGAGCTTCACTACGTTCCGAAAGAACGGCGAAGCGAAGACTTGCCCCGTCTGGATCGCCGACCTGGGTGACGGCACGGTTGGGTTCACGACCGCATCTTCGTCGTGGAAGGCAAAACGGCTGGCCAACAACTCCAGCGTCCGGCTTCAACCCAGCGACAGCCGGGGAAATGTGCTCGCTGGATCCGTGCCCTTATCGGGGACGGCGGTTGTGGAGATTGGCGGGCCGAGCTTTGAACGGATCCGGGCCCTGATCAAGGACAAGTACGGATGGAAGTTCACCGCCATCAACGCCTTCTATAAGGTGGCGAAGCTGTTCAATCGGGGCGACGTCAGCGACTCGGCCGTGATCGTCACTCTCGACGACGCTTGAGCGAGGAAGTGATGAGCGACGACAGCTACATCGACCACTACCCGCCGTTTCACGGCGTCGACCGCTACGGCCAGGTTCGGTCGGTCGAGGAGGAACGAGCCCACCGCAGACAGGTTGTGGCCCGGGGGTATCAGATTTTTGCTGCCATGCGCTGGGGACAACTCGGCGATGGACATGTGACCGCTCGGGACCCCGAGCTGCTCGATCACTTCTGGGTACTCGATTACGGGGTGACCTTCGCCGATGCCACCCCCGACAAGCTCGTGTTGGTGGGCCCCGACGGTCGTGTCACCGATGAGCATGGCAACGAGACCGGTGGGGTGAACACCGCCGGCTACAACATCCACGCTCCGCTCTACGCCGCCCGTTCCGACGTGGTCGGCGCCGCCCATACCCATACCCAGTTCGGTACGCCGTGGTCGGCAAACGTGGAGCCGTTCCGGGCGCTCAGCCAGGAGAGCTGCGCCTTCGTTTTCGATCAGGCCATGTTCGACGACGAAGAAGTGGAGGTGCTTTCCTACGACGGCGGCCAACGTATCGCAGCGGCGCTGGGGGGCAACAAGCTCATCATCCTGCGGAACCACGGGCTGCTGACAGTCGGTCGGTCCGTCGAAGCGGCCATCTCCTGGTTTGTCACCGCCGAACGGGTGGCTGAGGTTCATGTGAAAGCACCCAACGGCAAAGCCATCAGCGATGAAGCCGCCAAGGTCGCCGCCTCCACGCTCCAGCCCGATCACGTGGCCTGGCGCACCTACCACTGGCTTGATCGGTCGATCCGCTGAACTCAGCGGTGGAGCAGCACATACTCCCAGTCGAGAAGCTGGACGGGGTCTGACCCCTCTTCCTGGCGATAGCCGGCGGTTTCGATCGTGAGCATCCGACCGTTGGCGACGGATTCTGTGGTCTTCAGCGTGTGGGTGAAGCTCACCGTGTCGCCCTCGAAGGCGGGGGCGGTGTGGTTGCATCGTTTCCAGCCCAGCACGGTGGCGGTACCGGGGAAGACTCGGCTCGCCGATGCCTGAGCCAGAGCGATCACATGCCCGCCGTAGACAAGGCGGCTGTCGTAGGTGGTGGCGAACACCGATCTATGCACCATCGCCTGGTTGAACGTCATGCGGGCGAACGCGGGTGCGAGATCGATGTGGTCCCACATCGGGTCCTCGATCGTGTCGCCAGTCGCCACCGGCAACCTGGGCAGGGCGGACAGATCCCACGCCGGAATGGCCGACGCGTAGTCGGGGTCCGGAGCCGACGTGGCCGAACCGACGTCGTCGCTGAAGCCGGGCGCTCCGCCGCGGGCCGGAAGGAGGGCGCAACGCTGATAGCTGGCGATGGGGCCGTTCGTTCCGACGGTCTCGATGCCGAGGAGCACTTTGCCCCGATTGAGGTCGCCCTTGGGCCGGCTGTCGGCCATGCCGAGCACCGTGGTCGTGGTTTGCACAGTCTCGCCGACCTCGACTGGACGCCTGACCAGCACGCCCCGGTAGAACAGGTTGGCGATGGCGTGGCGGGTGGCGCTGGTGCTGAGCCCGATCGACAGTTGGATAACCAGGCCGGGGTTCACCAGGGCACCCTCGCGGCCCGACGCCGCGCCGTAGGCCGATCGGTCGGCGGCGAGCCGATTCTCGTCGCCGGTGATGCTGCGGTACAGAACGTTGTCGGCGTCGGTGATCGTGAACGACGGCAACTGGGGCAACACCGTCCCGGGGGTGAGGTCGTCGTAGTAGGGGCCGTTCAAGCGATGCATCGCTCCCGATTGTGGACGCGCCGGTCGGCGCTGTGAAATCCGAGTTCCACACGGGCGATAGATTGGCCCCGTGGTCGAGCTGCGGGTAAGTGTGAGAGAAGCTGAGTCGGCCAACCCGCCGATCGTGTTCACCCACGGATGGATCGACGATCACACCGTCTGGGACGGCGTGCGGGCCGAGCTCGACGATCGCACGACCATCGCTTGGGATCTCCGTGGGCACGGTCGGTCCGAGGCGCCGCCGCCGGGGGAGTACAGCCGCGAGCTGCTGCTCGACGACATGCGTTCGGTGGTTGAAACGGCGGGACAACCGGTGGTGCTGGCGGGCCATTCACTCGGCGGCTACCTAGGCCTGGCCTTCGCCCTGCTGCACCCTGACCTCGTGGCCGGACTGGTGTTGATCGCAGCCGGCCCCGGGTTCCGAAACCCCGAAGCGCGTGACCAGTGGAACGCAGCGGTCGATGCATCGGCGGCCAAGCTCCACCTGCCGCCGGGGAGCGAGGAGGCATCCAAGCACGTGGACAGCTGGGTGATCGACGAGCTCGAGACGATCGAGGTGCCCGTCGTCGCCGTGGTCGGCGAGCGCGACAAGCGGTTCCAGGCCTCCCTCGGGCTGTTCGAGAAGAAGCTCAACGTTGTTCATTCGGCGGTGGTCCCCGATGCCGGCCATTCCGTGCACCGCAAACATCCCGCCGCCGTCGCCGCAGCGATCCGCCACCTCGACCGCTGAGCCTCTAACCCAACGCGTTACAGGTGGCCGCCGATCGAGCGAGCGGCGGCTTCCGCGCCCGACCCGCCCAGCGGCGCTCCCATCGCCCGCAGGGCGGCCTCGACCGTACCTAGCGTGCCGAGTATGTGGGGCGGGTTGAGATGACCCATGTGGCCGATCCGGATGGCATCGGCCATACCACCGATGCCAAGCCCGAGAGTCAAGCCGGCGCCCGCTTCGGCCCGGGCCCGTAGCTCATTCGGATCGATCGAGCCGGTCAGCGCGGTGGTCACCGCATTCGAGCGTGCGTCAGGATCGGTGATGTTGAAGGCGATTCCACCGTCGGTCGACCACGCAGCCACCGCGGCTCGCACCGAGTCGGCCAGCGCGGCATGTCGAGCCCAGACGACGTCAAGTCCACCTTCTTCGTCGATCATGTCGAGCGCTTCGCGAAGGCCGTAGAGGTGTTGAATCGGAGGGGTGCCGGCGAAGAGTTCGTACATCGCCTTCGGCTTCATTCGGGGCGCCCAGTCGAAATAGCCGGTACGTAGATCGGCTGTGGCGTACGCGTCCAGCGCCTTCGGGCTGACCCAGCAGAAGGCGATACCAGGCGGAACCATGAGGCCCTTCTGTGATGCAGCGACGGTCACGTCGACACCCCACCGGTCCATTTCGAACACGTCGCAGCCCAGCGATGCGATCGCGTCCACCATGAAGAGCGCCGGATGATCGGCGTCGTTCAGGACTCTGCCCAGCGACTCGATGTCGTTCATCACCGAGGTGGCCGTGTCGGTCAGCACCACCATCACCGCTTTGATCGAGCGGTCGATGTCGGCGTCGATGCGATCGGCGAAGGCGGCGATATCGACCGGTCCTCTCATCGACCCTTCCATGAATTCGGCCTTCACCCCGCTCAGCGTGGCCATCTCACCCCAGGCCTGGGCGAACCGGCCCGATTCGAGCACCAACACATGGTCGCCTCTCGAGAGCGTGTTGTTGATCGCCATCTGCCATCCCGCGTGGCCGTTACCGATCGTGATGAAGACCCGCCCCTCGGTGCGGGCGATTGCCGGCAGCCGCTCATGCAATTCGTAGGCGATGTCGACCAGCTCGCCTTCGTAGATGTTGGGCATGGGCCGATGCATGGCGTTCAGGACCCGGTCCGGAATCGTCGAGGGACCGGGAATCGAGACCATCGGCTTGCCGAATCGAAGGCTCATTGATGGAAAGGTAGCTCCTAGCATCCAGAACATCTGCAACGGGGAGGGAGCCAATGGAACTTGACGTTCTCACCGTTGTGTTGCTCACCGGCGCTGCGTTCCTGGCCGGGTTCGTCGACTCGATCGCTGGTGGCGGTGGGCTCATCACGATCCCGTCGTTGCTGCTGGCCGGTGCCTCTCCGCTTGCCGCGATCGCCACCAACAAGGTGCAGGCGATGTTCGGTGCAGCCACGGCGGCCTATTCCTACGCCCGCTCCGGACTGGTGGTACCCCGCACGATGGGCGGAACCATCGCGTTGGCAGCGGCGTCAGCTGCGGTGGGAGCGGTCGTTGCCACCAGGCTTGGTACGGCGGTTCTCGAGTGGCTGATCCCGCTGGCCCTGATCGGAATCGCTCTGTTCTTTCTGCTGCAACCCCAGCTCGACGACACCGATCGGCAGCCGCGGGTGCCTCGGTTTGCCTTCGCCGCGCTCGCCGTCACCGCCGTCGGTTTCTACGATGGGATTCTCGGGCCGGGAACGGGCAGCTTCTTTGCGATCGCCTTCGTCGCCCTGGCCGGCTACGGCGTGCTCAAGGCCACGGCCCACACCAAGGTGTTGAAACCTGGCCTCGAACCTCGGTGCGTTCGTTGTGTTTGCGGTGGACGGCGCCATCGAGTGGCGGATCGGCCTTCTGATGGGAATCGGCCAGGTCGCCGGCGCTCGGCTCGGGTCTCGGATAGCCATGGCTCAGGGAGCACGACTGATCAAACCGGTACTGGCGGCGACCTGTATTGCGATCTCCGTCTCGTTGCTGCGGTGACCAGAAAAGTATGGGCACTTGCCGACACGATTGGGATAGGTTGACGCAATGACTGCGGTGCTCGCTGAGGGATTGAAGAAGCACTACGGGGAGACCAAGGCGCTCGATGGGCTGGACCTCGAGGTTCCCCAGGGCGAGATCTTTGGTCTGCTCGGGCCCAATGGCGCGGGTAAGACCACGGCGGTCAAGGTGATGACCACCCTGGCTTCGCCCACCGCCGGCCGGGCGGTGATCGACGGGATCGACGTGACCAAGAATCCCAAGGCGGTCCGTACTCGGATTGGCCTCACCGGCCAGTACGCCGCGGTAGAGGAGCGACTGACCGGCAGGGAGAACCTCGAGCTCGTCGGCCGCTACTTCCACCACAAGAAGAGCGAACTCAAGTCTCGGGCGACCGAGCTTCTTCATATGTTCGACCTGATGGAGGCGGCCGACCGTCCGGCCAACACCTACAGCGGTGGCATGCGCCGTCGGCTCGATATCGCGATGAGCCTGGTGGCCCGGCCGGCGATCCTCTTCCTCGACGAGCCCACCACCGGCCTCGATCCGCGAAGCCGGCTGGGGATGTGGGAGTTCATCGCTCGTCTCGGCGACGAGGGCACCACCGTCCTCCTCACCACCCAATATCTGGAAGAGGCCGACGTTCTGGCCAAGAAGATCGCCGTGATCGATCACGGTTTGAAGATCGCCGAAGGCTCAGCCGATCAGTTGAAGGACCAGATCGGAGGCGACAAGGTGCGGGTCACGATCGTGAAGCCGGAGAACATTCAGCGGGCCAAGCAGGCGATTGTCCCCTTCGCCACCGGCGCCGTCGATCAGGATCCAGAATCGGCCCAGACGCTGACCGCACCGATCCACGCTGGCGGGGGAGTGGTGCCCAACATCATCCGCGGACTCGACGATGCCGGGGTCGACGTGCTCGACGTCGAAGTGCGACGCCCCACCCTCGACGATGTGTTTTTGGTCCTCACCGGCAGAGCCGCAGAAGAACGAGGGCAGGAGGAACTCTGATGACCGCAACCGCCGCACCTTCAGAACTCGATCACAAGCACCACCCCGACGACATCGCCGGGTCAACCGGGCTGATCGGAATCATCACCGACTCGTTGACCGAATCGGGACGCCACTTACGCATCATTCCCCGCAACATCGAGTTGCTGATCTTCGCCACGATTCAGCCGGTCATGTTCGTGCTGCTGTTCAGCTTCGTGTTCGGCGGCTCGATCCAGACCCCACCGGGGTTCACCGACTACGACCAGTACTTGATGCCTGGCATCTTCGCCCAGACTGTGGTGTTCGGTTCGGCGTTCACCAGTATCGGCATCGCCGAGGACATGTCGAAAGGCTTCATCGATCGTCTGCGGTCGCTACCGATCGCTCAGTCGTCGGTGCTGATCGGCCGGACGCTGAGCGACGTGGTCCGCAACGCCATCACCTTCGTCACAATGCTATTGGTCGCTTTCTTGCTCGGCTTCCGGTTCGAAGGGTCTTTGCTCGGAGCGCTCGGCGCCACCGCGTTGCTGCTGTTCTTCAGCTACGGGCTCAGTTGGGTGCAGGCGTTGATCGGGTTGAGCGTCAGCTCGGTCGAAGCGGCCAACTCGGCCGGCTTCATCTGGATGTTCCCGATCACGTTCGTGTCGTCGGCCTTCATCGACACCAGCAACCTTCAATACGCGTGGTTGCGCACCGTGGCCGATTGGAACCCCTTCACCCAGGTCACCAACGCCGCCCGGGCGCTCTACAACGGCAACGACCCGGGCGACGCAGTGATGACGTCGATCCTGTGGGCGGTCGGGATGATCGTGCTGTTCGCCTTTCTGGCCACCCGCAAGTTCAACCAGATCAGCGACTGAAACTGCGTCGCCCGAACATACTCCTCCCAAAAATCGTCGGGCGAGCACGCCAGGCGTTTCCGCCCGACGCCAGAACGGCCGGATGTGTTCGGGCGACGACAGAAGTGGTCAGTTCGGAAAGCGCGGTCAGCGGATGGGGCCGCCGCATCGCCAGTACTCACCGTCGGCTCGGTCGAGTAACTCCTCGTCGACCATGTAGCGCCGCAGGGTCGCAGTATCTGAGCTGACCGATGCCAGCGATGCGTTGACCTGCCTTTCGGTGTATCGCTCACCCGGCTCGAATCGCTGAACCAGCTCTTCGAGCAGAACGAGCCGTTTGGAACGCTTGGTTGGCATATGTACGAGCCGGCCATCCTTGAGGCATTGGTCGAGAATCCGTCGCCGGTCACCCGGCTCGTCGGGGAAGCTCGTCGGCGGGGCGGCAGGCGCTTCTTGACGCGCCGCCAATTTGAAGGCCGCTTCGAGCAGCACGAACTCGCCGCCGAGGTCTTCCACGAGACCGGCGGTGCACATCCGATCCAGGCCATCGACGACGGCCCGGAGCTCGACACCGGATCGATCGGCGATCGATGCCGCCGCCTGGGGACCATCGAGCGCAAGCGACGCGACGATACGCATCCGCTCCGGTTCGGCCAGCAACCCCACCAGTGCCTGCGCGTTCAGCATCGAACAAGTGTGGCAGGCCGGCCCCGTGAGGGCGGTATACTTTCGGGCACTCGGGGAGCTTGCACGTTGCAGGCTGAGAGGGCCAAAAGGGCCGACCCACTGAACCTGTCCGGGTAATGCCGGCGAAGGGAACGAGATGAAAAAGGTGATCGTCGCACTGGCATCGTTGGCAGTTGTTCTGGGCGGCTGTGGTGATTCTGAGTCCGACACGATCGTGCTGTTGACCCACGAAAGCTTCGTGCTGTCGGAGGGCACGTTCGACGCCTTCACCGAGGAGACAGGTATCACGGTTGAGGGGGTTTCGTCGGGCGATGCCGGCTCGGTGGTGGCCGGCGCCATCGCCACTGCCGGGGATCCGATCGGCGACGTGCTCTTCGGCGTCGACAACCTGTTGATGCAGCGGGCGCTGGACGCCGACGTGTTTCAGGCCCACGTCGCCGAGGGCCTCGACGATGTGCCGGACCGCTTCAAGCTCGACCCCGAGAATCGGCTCACCCCGATCGACACCGGCTACGTGTGCGTGAACTACCGGGACGCCGATCTCGGCGCCAACGATGTGCCGCTCACCCTCGAGGATCTGCGCCGTCCCGAGTTCGCATCAACTTTCATCACCCAGAATCCCGAATCGTCGACCCCGGGATTGGCGTTCCTTTTTGCCACGATCGCCGCCTACGGCGAGGACGGTTGGCAGGACTATTGGCGCGACCTCAAAGCCAACGGGGTCACGATCACCTCCGGCTGGAGCGAAGCCTGGGCCGAGTACGTGGGCGGCGATCCCGGCGGCGACAAGGCCATCGTGAACAGCTACGCATCGTCGCCGGTGTTCGAAGGGCTGTTCGGTGGCGACAACCCGACCCTCAGTACGATCATGCTCGACTCGTGTTTCGCCCAGATCGAGTTCGCCGGTGTGCTGGCGGGAACTGACTCGCCCACCAACGCCGGCAAGCTCGTCGACTACCTGTTGTCCCCGGCCGTGCAGTCCGACATCCCGCTCAACATGTTCGTCGAACCGGTCAACTCTCAGGCCTCCATTCCCACCGATTTCTCGCGGTGGACCACGCCGGTCACCGACCCACTCACGCTGTCTCCCTCGGACATCGCGGCCAATCAGGCCCGCTGGACCCAGGAGTGGCTCGACATCTTCCGATAGATCGTGAGCACCGGCCCACTATGAGTCCGACGAACCGGAGCAGCCCCATCGCCGGCAGCCTCGGCCGGATCTTGGGTCCGCGTCTGACCCGCGCTGGTTCGCTGGCGGTGCTGGCGTTCCTTGCGGTAGCGGTGGCCTACCCGGCGGTGGCGATGGTGTCTCGATTCGGCCGTGATCCGGTGCTGATCTCGGCTCGATCCACGTTGGACATCGTGTGGTTCACCCTGTTCCAAGCGTCGCTGTCGACGGCTCTGACCGTCGTGCTGGCGTTGCCTCTCGCCCACGTGCTGGCGACCTTTCGCATTCCGCTGCGTTCGACGGTGATGGCAGCCGTACTGATGCCTTTCGTGTTGCCCACAGTCGTTGTCGCGGTGGCCGTACGAGGTCTTCTGGCCCGGTTCGGGCTCGAAGTAGATGGAATCGACGGGTCGCTGCTCGCAATCCTCCAGGCCCACATAGTGTTCAACGTGTCCGTAGTGGTGCG
>JABDJU010000081.1 GCA_013003325.1 Acidimicrobiales bacterium | reverse complement strand
TTTCAGGCTACCGATCCCCCCAAATATCGTCGCCCGAGCACATCCAATCGAAAAATCGTCGCACGAGCACCCTGGGCGTGTTGGCCCGACGATTTTTGGGGGGAATGTGCTCGCCCGACGACAGAAGGGCGACAGAAGCGCGACAGACGGGGTCAGCGGCGGGTGGGGGGTGGCAGGGGCGCCCGGGTCGCGGCCTGGGGCGGAGGAGCGGTCGCCACCGTCGCTGCGTTCGGCGGCGGCATAGAGCCCGCCGCCGGCCTTCGATCCGAATAGCGATGCTGGTGGGCGAACACCACCGCCGAAACAAACACGGAGGGATCGATCTCGGCGGGCTGGGCGATTCCCACCGTTTCCAACTTGGCGCACAAATGTTGGGCCAGATCGTGCCGAGCGTCGGGGTCAAGCTCCCAGCTGCGCAGGACGAACTGTCGCAGGACCCCGTACTGGGAGTGGCTGAGCCGGGTGGTGTCCAGGGTCAGCGCCACGTGCTCGGCACCGACCGGCGGATTGAAGAACACTGGTTGGCTGGGATCGACCTTGTCCCGGATCACGAGGGTCTCGGCCACCAAGTCGCCGATGCGCTGGCTCCGTCGGGTCAGCAGCGCGGACACCAGCGCCATGGGCCCGCCCGGCGGGAGGAGGTAGAGCTCGATGAAACCGATGAGACTGCGCACCGCGGCGTGCCGGAACCGAATCGGACCGCCGTCGGCGGTGATCACCCGAATCGCCAGCGCGCGTTTGCCAAGAGTCTGGCCGTTCATTGCCGCCTCGCTGGCCGGATAGACGAAGATGACCAGGAAGATTCCGACCGCGCCGATGATGAACGACGCACTGCCGGCCGCCGAGCCGCTGAGGATCGCAACAACGACGAGCAGCACACCTTGCACGGCCAGATCGATCAGTTTGGCGAGGACCCGCGATCCGATGCCGGCGGTCCGAAATTCGAGCAGCACCGCCTGGGGCGTGACGACGGCGGTCGTTGCGCTCGAGCGCTCCAACGAGGGGTTGGCAACCGTCGGACCGCGCACTGAACTAGCGTAATCCACGGGTTCGACCCGCCCGGGCAGGGTGTCCGGCCGGCCCGGCCGCCACCATGGATCTCGACAGGTATCTCACACTTCACCGAGCCGAGTGGGATCGCTTGCGCTCGCTCACCAAGGAGATCGCTCGAAAGCCTTCGGCCCTCAGCCGAGAGGAACACGACGAGTTCGTCGCCCTCCACCACCGGGTTTCCGCCCAGCTCAGTTTCGTCCGCGGCTTCTACGGGGATCCCGGTCTCGAAGCCGAACTGAACGGGTTGGTCGCCGGCTCCAACTCGGTCCTCTATCGCCGGACGTCCTCCCGGCGCAGTGCCTTTCGCCGGTTCTTCTCGATCTCGTTCCCCGGCGCGGTGTGGCACGTGCGCCGGGCGGTTGTGGTGAGCGCGCTCGCGTTGTTCATCCCCTGGGCGGTGGTGGCGGTGTGGCTGGGAACCAGCGACGAGGCGCTCAACCTCGCGATCGACGAGCCCACCCGCAACGCGCTGGTCGAACGAGAGTTCGAGGACTATTACTCGTCGGCGGCTGCCGAGGAGTTTGCCGTGCGGGTTCTGGTCAACAACATCCAAGTGTCGTTTCTCGCCTACGCCCTCGGCGTCACGTTCGGAATCGGAACCCTCTACATCCTGGTGTTCAACGGGTTCAACGTCGGCGCCAGCCACGGCGTGTTCATCGCCGCGGGGGCGCAGGGCACTTTCTTCGGGCTCATCACGCCCCACGGTCTGCTCGAGCTGTCCGCCGTTGTGATCGCCGGGGCGGCCGGACTGTCGATGGGTTGGGCCCTGGTGCGCCCCGGGGACCGGTCGCGCGCTTCAGCCTTCGGCGAAGAGGGCAAACGGTCGATCTCGGTCGTGCTGGGCCTCGTGCTGGCCTTCATAGTCGCAGGGTTGATCGAAGGTTTCGTCACGCCCGGGCTGCCTCTATGGCCAAGGATCGCCGTCGGAGCCAGCGTATGGGCGGCGTTCGTCACCTACATCGTGGTGTTCGGCCGTCGGGCGGAGCTCGCCGGATTCACCGGACTCATCGCAGAAACCGAAGAACGGGCCGCCGCCAGCGTCACCTGACAAAGAGGCTAGAGACGCCCGGTCGACTTGATGTCGAGGTACAGGTCGCCGAGCACTCGGGCATAGGTCTCCGGCGGCTCATCGATGACTCGGACCCCTACCGCGGTCAGCTGGGCCGCAACCCGGGCCCGTCGATGGTGCTCCTCGATTGCCGCCGCCCGCAGGAACATCGATTCTTCGTCGACGACTTCGAGATCCATCCAATACCGAATGTCCGGGTCGGACACCGAGGCCACCACCACCACGTGGGTTCGAACCAGCATCGGCAGCGCAGGCAGGAGGAACTCCCGCACCGCCTGCTCTTCGAGGTCGGTCATCAACACCAACAGAGCACGGCGCCGCTGACGGGCCAAGACATGAGTGACCATGTGTTGGTAGTTGGACGTCACCAGCGCCGGATGGAGGTCGAAGAGTTCTTCAGCGATCGCCGAGCGCTGGCGACGGCGATTCGAGGCCGGAATCGTGGTGTGCACGGTCTGGTCGAAGGCGAAGAGGCCCATCTTGTCGCCGAGACCGGTCGTGAGTTCGGCCAGCATCATGGCGCCGTCCATCGCATGTTCGATCCGAGGCACGTCGGCGATCCGACCGGCCATCGCCCGGCCGCTGTCGAGCAGAACGGTCACGGTCTGGTTTCGTTCGGTCCGATACACGCGCACGATCGGCTTGCCGGTGCGAGCGGTTGCGGCCCAATCGATACGCCGGCTCTCGTCGTCGGGACCCATCTCCCGCAGCGAATCGAAGTCGGTGCCGCTGCCCCGTGCCCGGGCGGCCCGGATCCCGACTTCGAGGATTCGAGCCTTCTTCAAGCTGAGCTCGGCCTGCTCGGCGCTGCGAAACGGTGGCAGCACTCTCAATGTGGTGGGGGCGTGGAAGGAACGCTGCTTGCCCACCAGGCCGAGCGGTCCGTGGGTGCGCACCACGATCCGATCGAACATGAACCGCCCCCGCCGGGTCGGTTTCAGCTGCACCGTGCTCGTCACCGTGCTCTGGGGCGGAACGCGGGCGACGAAGCGCCTGTTGTCAGCCCCGAGTGACGGGGCGAGTTCGTCGGCCACCGATGCGGTGACGGTTCGACGTCCCTTGCCCCGTTCCAGCTGCCACGAGATGGTGGCACCCGATCCGAGGGTGGTGGCGCTGGGATGCAGGCGCCGCACGCTGATCTGGGTCGGCGACGGGGCGAGGGCGACGTCCATCCCCGCGAGCGCCAATAGGCAAAGGTTGATGAGCACGAACCGACCGTCGAAAACGACGCCGAAGATACGCACCCCGCCGATGTCGGGGAGGAACAGGATGGCCGTTCCCAGCACCACCGCCACGACCGCAGCCCGGGCCGAGACGAACGGCGTGGTCATGGAACAGGGACCTGAGCGAGCAGCCCATCCAACACCTGGTCCGGGGTGACGCCCTCGATCTCGAGTTCGGGTCGTAGCTGCAGCCGGTGCCTGAGCGTGGGTTTGGCCATCGCCTTCACCTCGTCGGGGCCGACATAGCTCCGTCCGCTCAGCCAGGCCCAGGCCTTGCTGACGGCCAGTAAGGCGGCGGCGCCTCGAGGCGAGACCCCCAATTCGACCGATGGGGAATCCCGGGTAGCCCGGACCAGGGCCACCATGTACCGCAAGATCGGCGCCTCGACCCGCATCGCCAGTACCTCGGCACGGGCCGCCGCAAAGCTCCCGGCGTTGGCGACCGCTTCCACTCCGCTGCCGAGAGGATCGTGAGGATCCATGCCGCCGTGATGACGGGCCAATATCTCGAACTCTTCGTCCGGGGAGGGATAGTCGACCAGGAGTTTGAGCAGGAATCGATCGAGCTGTGCTTCCGGGAGCGGATAGGTGCCCTCGTACTCCACCGGGTTCTGGGTGGCGATCACCATGAACGGTCGGGGCAGTAGGTGGGTGGCCCCGTCGATTGAGACCTGGCGCTCCTCCATCGCTTCGAGCAACGCCGCCTGGGTCTTGGGCGGTGTGCGGTTGATCTCGTCAGCGAGGAGGAGATTGGTGAAGACCGGACCCTGACGGAACCGAAAGCTGCCGTTTTCGAACATCATCTGACCGACCACATCGGAGGGCATCAGGTCGGGGGTGAACTGAACACGGGTGGCTTGCAGGTTCACCGCAGCAGCCATCGTCTTGACCAGGGCGGTCTTGGCGGTTCCGGGCACCCCTTCGAGAAGAACGTGCCCGTCGGCCAGAAATGCGCACAGCAGCCCGGAAAGCACGCTCCCCTGGCCGACGATCACCTTGTTGACCTCGTCGCGGATCGCCCCCATCCGTATCCGTTCCTGTGACACGGGCTCGGCTCGCTCCACATTCGGAGGTGGGGACACGGCTGGATCGGCGGGTTCGGGGCCTAGGTCAGACATGGATGGTTTCCTGTTCGGGTTCATTGTCGTTGGCGAGGTCGAGTGGGGCGTTGCTGCGGTGTGCTCGGCGTGCGATGGAGTCGATTTGTCTGGCTTGTTCGAGCGCACCGGATCGCGCCGATCCTCGTGCGCCCGCGAGGATGGCCGCCTCTTCGAGGTCGATGCCGGTGTGGGCGGCGATGGTTCGCGCCGCCTGGTCGGCGTCCACGTCGGCGGGCAGTCGGTAGTCGTGCCGGATCCGGGATCTGGCATCGGTGGCGATGGTCCGCAGCGATCGCTCGGCGCTGTCGGAACGTCGATGGAGCTCAGCCGTCGCCCTGATTGCCAGCGAGCCGGGTAGTTCGACCACGTCGGGTTCGTTGACCACCCGGCCGAATCGGCGGATCGCCCACAGCAACGCGATCGCGCTGGCCACGACCAGCTGCCACCCGAACCAGCGCACATTGGCACCGATGAGGTCGAGCGGGGTCTGGGGGCCGTCTCCCTCACCGATGGGCGAGTAGATGATCGAAATCACCGGACGTTCCGATCCCAGGAGCAGCCTCCCGGCGAGGACCGCGTTGTCGGCCTGGTCCAGCTGGGCGTTGACCAGCGGCACGGCCCCGCCCAGCCCGGTCACGGTGCCCTCCCCGTCTGGGAATTGGATCACGTAGGCCCCTCGATCGTCTCCGAAGCAGGTGGTGCTGTTGGGCACTGGCACCAGCAGCGGCAACGCTGCCCCGGACAACTGCTCGACCCCGGCGAGTTCGGGTATGCCGCAGCTGCCACGCTCGAGGTCATCGCCGGCTACCGAGCCCGACAATCCGGTGGCGAGGAGCGGGCTGGTCGAGTCGGTGATCACCGCCCGGCCGCCGGACTGGATCCAGTCGAGCAGGTCTTCGCGGGCCGGACCGTTGAGCCGGTCCCTGAGCACGAGTGTCACGTCGACCTCGCGCTCGCCCCCAGCAACCGGAAGGCCCCGCTCGATGGTCGCTCCGCTTCGCTCGAGAAACTCCACCAGCCCTCGGGTTCCGAGGTCGCCGACCGACTCGGGATCGAGCGGCGGGCCGTCGCTGTCGGGACGGCCGATGGCAAACGAGACGAGCAGCAGGACCGCGATGGCGCCGAGGATCTGAACAGCCGATCGGCGACTCACTGCGAACCACCCTCGGTCATGACATCGGAATCCCAGGTGGCGAAGCGTTCCGAATCGGCCCGCTCGGCCCGATCGCCGCCGTACCACACGTCGGAGTAGGCGGCTGTCGCGCTGCCGAAGGGAGCGGTGCGACGTTCCGATCCACCGAAGGCACTGCGCAGTTCATTCGGTGTCGCACCGGGGTCCTCGGGGATTTCGCCTCGGTCGACCAGCCCGGCGACCATCGCCCTGTATCGGGCCCGCACCGCTTCTCGATACCGGCCCGCACTCTCGGCATCCCGGGCCTCGGCCAGCCACTCGTCCCGGGAGCGGTGCGCTCGTTCGACGACGATCGTCGGTTCGACCGATCGGCGGCCAGACGATCCATAACGAGGGAGATAGCGGTAGAGGAAAAACACGATCAGGCCGACCATGGCGGCAAGGATGATCCATCCGATCGCCACACCTCCGAACACCGTGGAGTCGGCGACGACCGACAGAAGATCGGAGATCAGTTCGATGACTCGTTCCCAGGCCCGGTCGAGCAGGCCTGGCTCCTCTGGGGCGAACTTGTCCTGGGCCAAGACCTCGTCGGCCCGCTGTCTGAGGTCTTCGGGGAGTTCTTCAGCCATCGCTCACCACCGCGACGGACAGGGGCACCTCGGCGGCAGGGAACACGTTGTCCGCCCTGCGCAGTAGGTCCAAGCCTTCGGCCCTGAATCGAATGTCGTGATACATCAGGGTCATCGCTGCACCGTTGAAAGGGGCCAGGAGCGACGTAGAGATGATCGAGGCAACCGTGATCAAAGGCCAAGCCACGCCGGTTCCTATGGCGAGGGCGATCCCGGACGGGATAGCGGTGAGCGCGCTCGAGACGAAGCCCCCGACAACAGCGCACGCCACGTACAGGCCGAGAAGCGGGGCCGCCCGACGCCTCATCAGCCACCAGGCCCGCCGCAGCGTCGCAAAAGGTCCGAGCTCCTCCACAGCAATCACCGGACTCACCAAGGTGAACGCAAGTGCGAGCGCGACGCCGGGGATGATCAGAAGCAAACCGAGCCCGATCGAGAGCTTGGCCAGCACAAACGTCGGCAGCCACACCCGCATTTTCTTGGCGGTGAACCGCATGACCTCCGACACCGAGGGATCGCGCCCCTCAGCCCAGCCGTTAACCAGAAAGGCAACGCTGACTCCGATCAGCGAGATCCGGAGCCAGTCGATCAAGTAGGTGAAGAAGGTGGTCGTGAAGCTGGTGCCCTGAGCGGCGGTTTCCTCGAAGAGATCGGGATCGTTGAGCGCGCCCAGCAAGCCTCCTCCCCCGAGTACACCCCTGGAGTTCCAACCCTCGAGCAGCGACATCGGGATCACGATCCACAGCATGCTGAAGAACAAGACCCTGGGCCGATAGCGCAGGGCCGCAAAGGCTCCGTCGACCAGGTCGATCACCCGGAGCGGACGATCGGTGACCGCAACGGCCTGCCGCTCCGTTTCCACCGCTCCAGTCTCGTCGCTCGAGACCTGGCAGTGGCGGAGGCTTGTACGGTTGTCGGCGTGAGGGGCAGCAGTGAGACGTTTCCACCCGGCTTCGGCCCGCAGACCTACGGGGAGAGCTTCGCCGACGTCTACGACCGGTGGTATCACGACGTCACCGACGCGGCGGGCACGGCGCGCTTCCTGGCCGAACGGTGCGTCAGTCCTTCGGTCCTGGAACTCGGTGTCGGGACCGGCCGACTGGTGGCGGAACTGGTCGGGGCCGGACTCGACGTGGTGGGCGTCGACAGTTCGCTGGCAATGATGCGAGGGCCGGGTGCGGGTCCACTTCGGGCCGTAGCCGATATCTCCGCACTGCCGTTCAGGGTGGGCAGGCGCTTCGGAGGAGCGATCTGTGCCTTCAACACCCTGTTCAACCTGCCCACGGCCGAATTGCAGCAGTTGGTATTGGCCGAGACCGCCGCCGTCACAACCGGACCGATCGTGGTCGAGGCGCTGACCGGCGCAGCGCTGGCCGACGCCGACGTTCAGTCCTTGGGGATCTCGCGACTCACCTCCGATTCGCTGGTACTGGCCGCCACCGTGGTGGATCACGACGCGCAGACCGTGACCGGCCAGCACGTCGACATCACCCCGGCGGGGATCACGCTCCGACCATGGCACCTCCGCTGGACCACGCCGCCCCAGCTGGATCGTATGGCCGCCGAAGTCGGCCTCGAACTGGCCGAGCGCTACTCCGACTGGAACGGATCGCTATACGACCAATTCAGCGAAACCCACGTTTCGGTGTACCGGCACTAACTGGGCGAGGCTGCATCGTCGGCGACCATCAGAGGAACGGCGTCAACATCAGTTCGGCGCCGATCACGCCGAGTACCGCCAAGGCCGCCACGGTCGCCGCCGCGAGCGGGGTCGCCAGGTCCTTGGGGATCGTGCCGCGCTCGGGCAGCCACACCAGGATCACGGCGAGGATGGCACCGCCGACCATCCCACCCAAATGCCCCCAAAAGGAGATGCGGCCAAACCCGAGATCGACGAACGAGGTGAGGATCGGCAAGGCGAGGTTGAGCACTACCAGACCGAACACCGGGCTCTGGCGCACGTCGAAGCCTCGAATCCGATAGATCGCGCCCATCGTTCCGGCCAGTCCGAGCACCGCTCCCGACGCACCGATGGCGGCCGACGGCCAGTTGAAAAACGTGACGGCTGCCGATCCTCCGAGCATGCTGCCGAAGTAGATCAGCAGGAAGCGGACCTTGCCGAACGCACGCTCCAGCTGTGGGCCCAGAAGCCACAACAGGTACATGTTGAATCCGATGTGGAGGAGGCTCGTGTGGAGAAAACCGGCGGTAACCAGGCGCCACCACTCACCCTCGGCAACCGTGAACCCGGAGACGAAACCGTCGTTGGTGATCGAGCTCCCCTGCTGAGCGAAGAACACCACGACGTTGAGGGCGATCAAGGCGATGGTTGCCTGAGGTCGAAACTGAAGGTCCCGGGGGCGGTAGACCCGCTGGCCGCTTTCGGCCACACATTCCGGACAGTGGAAGCCGACCGGCGCAGAACTCATGTCTTCAGCGCAAATCGGCCGGCCACACCGTTGGCAGCCGGTCGCCGCCGCCCGATCAGGATGCCGATAGCAGCGGGTCGTTTCGTCAATCACTCTGCGTGACCTTTCCTCACACTAAATATTCGCATATCCACAGAACCGGACATATTCGGTGCTACAACCTTGATGGGCGCGCGGGCGACAACCAGCTTTTAGGGAGCACCAAGAAATGATTCAAGAGTTCAAAGATTTCATCAACAAGGGTGGCGTATTCGAAGCCGCCGTCGGGCTGATCATGGCCTTGGCCTTCAAGCCGGTGGTCGACAGCCTCGTTGCCGACGTCATCATGCCGATCGTCGGCGCCGTCTTTGGGCAGCCCGACTTCAGCGGTCTGAAGATCGGTCTCGGCGTCGAGGAGACGCTGGAGGACGGAACGGTACAAGAAGCCGCCATCACCTATGGGGCGTTCATCAACACCATCGTGAGCTTCGTGATCATCGGCTTTGTGCTGTTCATGCTGGTCAAGCTGTACAACAGGGCAAGCCCTCCGGCTGAGGAAGAGGAAGCCGGCCCGTCCGAGATCGACCTTCTCACCGAAATCAGGGACGGCCTCAAGACCAGCTGAACCCCCTCCGACCCCTCGGGGTCTACTACGCACGACCGGCAACGGCTCCGCTTCGGCGGGGCCGTTGCCGCGTGGTGAAGGCGCACAAACCGCACTCACAGGCTGACGATCGTGCCCTCTTCGGCCGGCGACAGCGATTCACCGACGTGCTGGACCGCCGTCACGCCCGACACCCGCTTCTTGAGGATGCGCTCGATACCGTCCTTCAGCGTTGCGGTCGATGCAGGGCAGGTGACGCAGGCCCCGGTGAGTTCGACCGATACCACACCGGTCTCGACGTCGACGTCGCGCAGGAAGATGTCGCCTTCGTCAGCCTGAATTGCGGGCCGCATGATGTCGACGACCTTCTGCACCGCGTCGCGGTCGATCGAGGCAACGCTGCCGCGGGAGGTTTCGTCGGCGTGAGCAGCTACCGGTGACGTCTTCTCTTCTGACACAAACAACTCGTTCCTGGCTGGGACTGCCTGTAGTAACGCCGTGGCGGTCAGGCATGTTCCAAGGTACCGACCTACGCTGAGAGCTGTGGTGTCGAGCGAGCTGGTTTTTGCCCATCAGGGCGGTTGGGATGAAGCGCTTCTGGTGGTCGGACCCCTCATCATCATCGGCGGGTTGCTCCACCTGGCCAATCGTCGGTTGAAGAAACGCCTCGACGCACTGGATGATGGTCGGGCGGCACCGCCGGCGGCGGAATCCCCAGCCGTCGACCAGTAGTGGCAACCGTTTCGCTAACCCGGACCGTTCCGGCGGCCGTGGCCGAGCGTCTCCTTCAGCCCCGTGCCGACATCGTGCAGGAAGTAGCGGTCGGGACCGGGCCGAGCCATGAGTTCGCTCAGGAGGTCGGGCCGTTCAAGCAGTACCGACGCGAGGTGACGGTGTCCGCGCTCGGTGACGGCGCGGTCTCCTATCACGAGGCCACCACCTTTCGGACCGCCGTTCCGGTCTGGGGTCGAGGTATCGATCTGTTGATGCGTTCGGCGGTGGCGGACATCGATCGGACGCCGAGACACCGTTGGTGGTGGCCCGACGAGGTCGTCACATCACACACCACGACGATCGTTGCACTGTTGTCGCTGCTCGGGATGATCGGGGCGTTCATCGGCGTCAACATCGGCCAGACCATCACCTTTGCGGCCGCCGAGTTCGGGTCGAGCGATTCGGCCCAGGCCAACGCTCTGGCTGCCACTCGAGTGGGAGTGATCCTCACTACCGTGCTGATCTGGCGAGCCGATCGGATCGGAAGAAAACCCCTGCTCATCGGCTTCGCGTGGGCGGCGACTATCTTCACGGTGCTTGGGGCGCTCTCCACCTCCCTGTTGTTCCTCACCGCTACCCAGGCGATCGCTCGCGGCTTCGCCACCGGTCTGCTGACCCTGGTCACGCTCGCAGCAACCGAGGAGATTCCCCGCACCATGCGGGCGTTCATCCTGTCTGCACTCACCCTGTGCGGAGCCCTCGGGGCCGGGGCGGTCTTGTGGTTTCTCCCCCTCGCCGACTTGAGCGAACGGGGCTGGCGCTTTGTCTATCTGGTTCCTTTGGCGTTCATGCCGGTGCTGGTCTGGATCCAGAGGACGATGCCCGAAACCCGTCGGTTCATCGCTGCCGATCAGGTTCACTCCCCCGGTTTCTCGTCGGTGAAGATCCGCTGGTTCGCGCTGATCGTGTTCATCTACTCAGCGATCGCCGTCTTCGGTGCCCCCGCCAGCCAGCTCCAAAACGAGTACCTGCGCGACGATCTGGGATTCAGCGCAGGCGACATCAGCCTGTTCCGGGTGCTGATCACGACCCCGGCGGGGCTGGTGATACTCCTCGCCGGATGGATAGCTGATCGGCGGGGCCGGCGGATGATAGCTGCGGTCAGCTTGGCCGTCGGTTCCATCACCGCCGCCGTGTTCTTCCGGGTGGAAGGAGCGGCGCTGTGGGTCAACGCCGGCATCGCCGCATGGCTCGGCGGCGCCGCCTTTCCGGTCATCCGCGCCTACCAGACCGAACTGTTCCCGACCCGATCCAGAGCGATGGTCGGCGGCTGGCTCGATCTGCTCACCGTCACCGGCTCAGCCATCGGGCTGCTGATCGCCGGACAGCTCATCGAGGGCGACCGCACGATCGGCGACGCGCTGCTCTACCTGCTGCCGCTGCCGCTGTTTGTCGCGATCCTCATTCCCGTGCTGCTCCCGATGACCGCCCGGGTCGAGTTGGAAGAGCTGAACCCGACCGATCCGGTGCTGTCCGACCCCGCACCGTAGGCCGCCGGTTGGTACCGTCGACGCAGTGATCATCGCCGAGCTGGAGATCTACCACTCCCGCCCGATCGCCCCGACCCGTCGGGTGGCGTTGGGCCAGCGGAACCTCCCCGTCGAGCCTGCCCCCGGCGCCGGTGGGCTGCTGCTGGCGGGAATTCTCGGCGAGATGGCACCCGAGGTTCAACCCGACCTCCGCGAGCACCTCTACTTGCTGTTGGAGGATCTCGCCGCCGGCCGCCGCATTCCTCAGCCCCGCGTCCGCCACCGTTTCCAGACCGACACCGTCGGCCTGCTCCGCAGCAGCCACCGCCTCGTCGCCGCCCACGGAGGGCTCAGTTTCAAATTCGAAGGCGAGCGAGGTCTCCCGGTGCAACACGCCCTCGGCGCGCTCTATGCCGCCGGACAACTCCCCCCGTCGGTTCGGGAGCCGGTGTTCGAGTCGCTACGATCCGCGCTGGTCTGGGGTCAGCCGGTCGACGAACGCTTCATCTCGGCAATCATGGGCGGCCGGGCCGGTTCTCTCGACGACCTAAAGGCATGGAACGACCCGGTTGCGTGGGCGCTGGAGACGCTCGGGCTCGAGCCCGGCTTCACGCGGCGCAACGTGCTCAAGCGCTATCGGGTGTTGCTCCGTGATGCCCACCCCGACCACGGTGCCGCCGAACAGCTCGCCGCAGCGCGGATCGCCGAGCTCGGCCAAGCCCGCGACATTCTCCTCTAGCGCTCTGGATTCGCCATCCAATCCTGAACCGCAGGCACGATCTCACCCTCACGATTCTTCGGGTCGTGGCCCGAGCGCGGACCGGTCAGCCAGACCTCGGTGACGGTTCCTGGGATCGTGTTCAGGTGTGGAATGAACTCATCGGGCTTTCCAAATGGGTCACGATCGCCCTGCACGAGCAGCACCGGGAGGTCGAGCTCAGAAAGGTGCTCGACGCGGAGGTTCTCGGGTTTGCCAGGCGGATGCAGCGGATAGCTGAGCAGAACCAGGCCGCCCACCTGCAGTCCCTCGGCGATTGCCATGCTGGCGGCGCGGCCTCCCATGCTTCGACCCCCGATCGCCAGGTCGGTCGGCACCAGGTCCCATTCTTCGACGGCCTCGCCCACGGCTTCATTGACGGCTTTGATCAGTTTGGGCATGCGGTCGGGCGGTCGGCGGCCGGGCCCTTTCTTGCGGTAGGGAAAGTTGACACGACCGATCGGCACATCGAGTTGCTGCTCGAGGGCGAGGAACAGCGGGTGGTCCCGGTCGCCACCGGCTCCGTGAAAGAGGATCAGTCCCGAGAGCGCCATCAGTCGGGAATCACCGTGTCGGCGATGTCGGGGGCGGCCGGTGGGAACTCCATGTTCAAGCTCTCCAGCGTTTGTACCAGAATCTCTGAAATCGCCAGGTTCCGGTACCACTTGCGATTGGCTGGCACCACGTACCACGGCGCGTCTTTGGTGCTGGTCTTGGCCAGAGCATCCTCAAACGCTTCCATGTAGTCGGCCCACCGTTCGCGATGAACGAGGTCGCCGGGATCGAACTTCCAGTTCTTGTGGGGTTTGTCGAGCCGGTCCTGGAGCCGCTCCCGCTGCTCCTCCTTGCTGATGTGAAGCATGACCTTGATGATCGTGGTTCCCTCGTCGACAAGTAGCTGCTCGAAGTTGGCGATGTGTTCGTAGCGCTTGGACCACACCGACTTGGGGACCAGACCGAGCACCCTCACAATGAGCACGTCCTCGTAGTGGCTGCGGTTGAAGACCACCATCTCGCCTGTGCCCGGCGTGTGGGCGTGAATACGCCAGAGGTAGTCGTGGGCCAGTTCTTTCTTCGACGGCGCTTTGAACGACGCCACCTTCACACCACTCGGATTCACCCCGTCGAGCACGTGGCGGATCGTGCCGTCCTTGCCTCCCGCGTCCATCGCCTGGAGCACGAACAGCACCTTGTGTTTGCCTTCGGCGTACAAGAGCTCCTGGAGGGCCTCCAGGCGCTGGTTCAACTCGACGGTGAGCGCTTCGGCTTCGGCGCGGTCACCATCCCACTCGGTGGTGTCTTGGGGGTCGATCTCGTCAAGCTTCACTTTGCCGTCGACCCGCAGCTTGGAGATATCAAACATGGGCCAACCGTAGTTGGTCTCCGGAAGGGAATCTCCTGGTGGTTGGATCGGCTCAGGCCTCGCCGAGCGAACCCCACCGCGCCACGATTTCGCTGAGCGTTGCGACCCGATCCTCGACGTCGTACGCGACCGGATACAGCATGAGCTCCGACGCCGAGGTGGCCTCCGCCAGGTCGTTCATTCCTTCGACGACGGCATCGACGGTGCCGACCAGCCCCGAGGCCTGTCCCGGTCCTGGGAACTCCGGATGGCTCTGGGCGTCGTCGGGAGGGAGCAGGGGCAGCAGTCGTCCCCGACGGAGCCCGGCTCGACGCAGGCGGCTCGGGCTGGCTAGCCACTCGGCCTTCTCCTGGCTGGGGCCCACCACCGTGGTGGCGGTGACGATCAAGTACGGCGATTCGAGCACGGGCGAGGGTTGAAAGCTGTTGTGGTAGATCTCGGCCGCTTCGTGGGTGCCTCCCATCTCGAAATGGTGGGCGAACCCGAACCCGAGCCCGAGAATCCCGGCCAGTTGGGCGCTGAATCCGCTGGATCCCAGCAGAAAGACGGTCGGCGTGGTCGTGGCGTGGGGGGTGGCCTGAAGGTGGGCTGGCGGATTGTGTTCGCTGCGGTGATCACCGAGCATGCTCATCACGTGCAACACGTCTCGTGGAAAGGCTTCTTCTTCTGAGCCGGAGGGGTTGCGCCTCAGCGCAGCCATCGTGGCTCGATCGGTTCCGGGCGCCCGGCCGATGCCTAGGTCGATCCTTCCCGGATACAGCGCCTCGAGCATGGCGAACTGCTCGGCGATCACGAGAGGGCTGTGGTTGGGAAGCATGACGCCGCCTGAGCCGACACGGATTCGGTCGGTCCTCGCTGCGAGATGGGCGATCAGCACCGCCGGACTGGTGCTGGCGACGGTGGCCATGTTGTGATGCTCGGCGACCCAGAATCGGCGATATCCCCCGCGGTCGGCAGCCAGCGCCACCGCTCGGGTCTCGGCCAGGGCGTCTCCGGTGGATGCGTTGTGGCGCACCATCGCCAGATCGAGTACCGAGAGGGGAAGCGAGGCCATGAACAAGAGCCTAGGGGCCGAGAATCCAAGGACCCGGTGGACCCCGCTGCTTGACCCCGAGGGCAATGAGTTCTGCGTGTCCGACACCGAACTCAGCTGAACCGACATACTGACCTGGTGAAGCTCAATGCCATGATCGGGATCGTGTTCGTAGCAGCGGTGCTGCTCGAGCGCGGCGATGAATCCAAAGACGTGGCCTTCTGGGCCACCGTGGGTATCGGGATCGTGGCGAGCGTGGCGTTGGCCTCGGCACTTCGGTCCCGCGGCGGAATCGGCGCTACCGGCCGGGGCGACTAGGTGTAGCCGATGGGCGCGATCTTCTTGAGCTTGGCGCTCTGGTGGTGCGCTTCGATCATGCGGACAGTGCCGGAGCGCCCCCGCGTCACCATGCTGTGGGTCGTGATACCACCAGGGGTATAGGTGACGCCCCGCATCAGATCGCCCGTGGTGATCCCGGTCGCTGCGAAGAAACAGTTCTCGGTTGCGATGAGGTCGTCGAGGCCAAGGATCTGGGTCGGATCTTTACCCTCGCCGAGCAGTACCTCACGTTCTTCGTCGTCGCGGGGCCACAGCCGCCCCTGCAGATCGCCGCCCATGCACTTGAGGGCGGCGGCGGTGATGACGCCCTCCGGCGTACCACCGATCCCCAGCAAGATGTCGACTCCGCTGTTCGGCATGGCGCAGGCGATAGCTCCCGCCACATCGCCGTCGGGGATGAGGCGGATCCGTGCGCCGGCGTCGCGGATCTCGCCGATGAGTTCGGTGTGTCGGGGCCGGTCGAGCACGACGACAGTGATGTCGGAGACCTCGACTTGCTTGGCTTTGGCCAGGGCGGTGATGTTGCGTTTGACCGGGAGCCGAATGTCGACGATCCCGGCACCGCTGGGCCCCACGGCGATCTTCTCCATGTAGACCGCCGACCCGGGGTTGTACATCGTTCCGGCCGCTGATGCGGCGATGACCGCGATCGCTCCGGCTCGCCCCTCGGCGGTGAGGGTGGTTCCGTCGATCGGGTCGACCGCTATGTCGCAGTGGGGCGGCTCGCCGGTGCCCACGACCTCGCCGTTGTAGAGCATCGGGGCTTCGTCCTTTTCACCCTCTCCGATGATCACCGTTCCGTACATCTCGACGCCGTTGAGCACATGTCGCATCGCATCGACCGCGGCCTGGTCGGCGGCAAGCTTGTCGCCGCGGCCGAGCAATCGCGCTCCTGCCATCGCGGCGGCCTCGGTAGTGCGCACCAGCTCCAGGGCCAGGTTGCGCTCGGGGGACATCCGGGCTTCGCTCATGTCCATACAACCTACTCGGACCGTCGAGCGGGTCACTAAAGCTCTACGGCGCTAATAATCAGTACGGCTGACCGACAGGGCGACCGTGGCCCGTGCGATCAGACTTCAGCTCCGGCCATTGTCAGCCGGACCTCTGCCCAGCGCTTGTCCGAGAGTGCGAAGGCGTCGAGCTCATCGACGCCGAGCCGGGATTCGGCATCGGCCAGATCGGCCTGAGCGGCGGCAACGTCGATATCGCCTGCGGGCATGGCAAGATCGGACAGCACGGTGACCTTCTCGCCCGTTACGCTCACGAACCCGCTGCGCACGGCAAACGATTTCATCTCACCGTTGGCCTCGGTGACCTTGACCTCGCCGGTTTGCAGCGAACCGATGAAGGGTTCGTGCCCGGCCATGAAGGCGATGTCGCCCCCACCCCGAGTCCGCGCCATAACCATGGCTCCCTCACCTGAATACAGCAGCGATTCGGGTGAAACGAACTCGACGATCATCGCCACGGCCAACTACCCGACGCTCTTGCGGAGCTGTTCGGCCTTCTCACGGGCACTGTCGGCGCCACCCACGTTGAGGAACGCCTGCTCGGGCAGATCGTCGAGATCGCCGTTGACGAGCTGTTCGAAGCTGTCGATGGTTTCCTCGACAGAGGTGAACACACCGGGCAAGCCGGTGAACACCTGAGCCACGAACATGGGCTGGGAAAGGAAGCGCTGCACCTTGCGAGCCCGGTTCACCGTGACGCGGTCCTCCTCGGACAGCTCGTCCAGACCGAGAATGGCGATGATGTCTTGCAGTTCCTTGTAGCGCTGGAGGATCTCCTGCACCCTGGTGGCGACCCGGTAGTGACGCTCGCCGACCACCTCGGGAGCGAGGATCGTGGAGCTCGATGCCAGGGGGTCCACCGCCGGGTAAATCCCCAGGGCAGCGATGTCACGCGACAGCTCGGTGGTGGCATCCAGGTGGGTGAAGGTGGTGAATGGAGCCGGGTCGGTGTAGTCGTCGGCCGGCACGTAGACCGCCTGCAGAGAGGTGATCGAGTGACCGCCGGTGGAGGTGATGCGCTCCTGAAGTGTTCCCATCTCGTCGGCCAGGGTCGGCTGGTATCCCACCGCCGACGGCATACGGCCGAGCAGGGTCGAAACCTCGGACCCGGCCTGGACGAAGCGGAACACGTTGTCGACGAACAACAGCACGTCCTGACCTTGCGCATCGCGGAAGTACTCAGCCATCGTCAGGGCCGACAGCGCCACCCGGAGGCGGACGCCGGGGGGCTCGTCCATCTGGCCAAAACACAGGGCGGCTTTGGCCAGAACCGGCGTTACACCGTCGCCCATCATGGTCTCTCCCATCTCGAGGAACAGATCGGTCCCCTCGCGGGTCCGCTCCCCCACGCCGGCGAACACCGACACACCACCGTGGTTGGTGGCCACACGGGTGATCATCTCCTGAATGAGCACGGTCTTGCCCACACCGGCGCCTCCGAACAGGCCGATTTTTCCGCCTTGGAGATACGGGGTGAGCAAGTCGATCACCTTGATGCCGGTTTCGAGCACCTGCTTGGTGGGCTCGAGCGTGTGAAAGGCGGGAGGGTCTCGGTGGATCTCCCAGCGTTCGGTGATATCGAGGCTGTCGGCAGGAACGTCGAGCGGTTCGCCGATCACGTTCCAGATGTGACCGAGGGTCACATCGCCGACCGGGACGGTGATACCGCCCCCGGTGTTGCGGACCGGCTGGCCACGGCGCAGCCCGTCGGTCGGCTTGAGGGCGACCGCACGCACGCGACCGCCGCCGAGGTGCTGGGCGACCTCGGCCATGACCACGTTGGTCTCGCCATCGATCTCGACATCGAACTCGACCGCGTCGTTGATCTCGGGAAGCTCGCCACGAGGGAATTCCACGTCGACCACGGGGCCGGCGATGCCGACCACGCGACCCTGGGCGAGGTTGGTGGACGATTCGGTCATAGTCATTTCTTGGTACTCCTGTGGGGCGGCGACTGCAGGTCGATCATGGTGGCTCGGGGGTGAGGGCAAGGGCTCACGCTG
>JABDJU010000072.1 GCA_013003325.1 Acidimicrobiales bacterium | reverse complement strand
CGACTGGACCTTCGAGGTGAGAGCGGTGGCTGCGAGGGAACGGTTGCCGGCGCCATGAGGCGGTTCGAACGCGGGTCCACTGTCGTCGAATTGCCGATGGTCCTGGGTTTCCTGATCATTCCGGTGGCATTCCTGATCCTCACCGTCCCAACCTGGCTGCAGGGCATCCACGCCGCCAACGACGCTGCCGCCGAGTCGGCCAGGGCCTTCGTGCTCAGCGGTGGCGACCCGGCCGCGGTGGAGCGGGCTCGCGATGCCACAGCGATCAGCCATGGCTTCGATCCTGGACAACTGCCCATCACCTCAGCGTCGCCCACGGCAGCCTTGGCCACCGATGTGGAGGTCAGGGTTCAGGTGCAGCTTCGCGCCATTGCTCTCTTCGATGTCGGTTCCTTCACCTTCACCGCATCTCACGTTGAGCGCTATCCCACCTACGTCAGGACCCCCCGGTGACCCCGACCGGAGTACGCGAACGAGGGTCGATCAGCCTGCTCGGCCTGGGTATGACCTTGCTGCTCTTCGTCGTGGGCGGTATCAGCATCGACCTGTGGCGTGTGGTGGCTGCACGTCAGGATCTCATGCAGCGGGCCGACGCCGCCGCAACGGCGGGGGCCAATGCAATCGACGTCGATGAGTTCCGCTTCTCAGGCGAGCTGGTGCTCGATCCGGAGCGAGCCGTTGCAGCAGCCGAATCCGTGCTCGGCTCCCCGAGCACGTGGGAGTTCGCCGGTTCTGGACGGGTCGAGGCGAGAGACGGGGATCTGGTCGCCAACGACATGGTTGTGACGTTGACCCGAGAAGTCGAGTTCGCTCTTCTCGGGGTGCTGTCGGATCAGAAGTCCATCACGATCACTGTCGAATCGGTCGCCTCCCCTCACCGCACCGGCTAGGCGGCTCGTCTGGAACACTGAGACCTCGGCTCGGCCGCGGCCGATAACGTGGGTCGAGGTATGGCCAAGAAGTCGTCTGCTCCCAAACCCACCACGGTCTTCCTGGTTCGTCATGGCAAGACGCCCACCACCGGAGCGGTGCTGCCCGGGCGGGCCAAAGGGCTCCATCTCTCCGACGAGGGAAAGGCTCAGGCTCAACGGGCCGCCGATCGACTCGCCGGCCTCGGGGCCGACAGGTTCGCCGCCGTGTATGCCAGCCCGATGGAGCGCACCCGGGAGACCGCAGCCCCGATCGCCAAGGCCTTGGGGAAGCGGGTGAGGGTTCGCAATGGCCTGATCGAAGCCGACTTCGGCAAGTGGACCGGGGCCAAGCTCAAAAATCTCTACAAGCTTCCCGAGTGGGAAAAGGTGCAGAAATATCCCAGCGGATTCCGCTTCCCCGGCGGCGAGTCGTTCTCGGAAATGCAAAGTCGCATCAGCGGACAACTCCACGACCTGGTGGCCGAACATCCAGGTGAGAACATCGTGTGTGTCTCCCACGCCGACATCATCAAGGCGGCCGTGGCCGACGCGTTGGGAACTCATCTGGATCAGTTCCAACGAATCGTGATCGGACCGTGCGCGATCTCGGCCATCGTCTTCACCCACACCGGGCCTCTGGTGCTGGCGGTCAACTCAACCGGCGACGATCTCTCTAGCCTGGCTCTCAGCTGACCTGTGAGGTACCTCCCGTGAGCGAGCTCTACGAATACCGCGAAACCAGCCACTTCACCGCCGGAGCCATCGGCGAGCCCGGGGCCCGTACCTTCTACATCCAGGCCGGCGACGGGTTCGGCTATCACACCGTGAAGCTCGAGAAGCAGCAGGTGGCAGCCCTGGCTGAGTTCCTCAGCACGGTGCTCGAAGACCTGCCCGACCCCACCACCAAGCCCGTCGCTCCCGTACCGCTGATCGAACCGGCCCAGCCGGCGTTCGTGGTCGGCCAGATCGCGGTCGGTATCGACGAAGCCGAGGGCCGCGTTGTACTGGTAGTCGAGGAACTGGTCGAAGAGCCAACCATCGAAGAAGAACTGGCGGCGGTGGTCGAAGACGAAGAACTCCGCGGCTCCACGATGCGGGTGCATCTCTCGGTCGACCAGGCTGCCTCCTTCATCGACACCTCGGAGGCCCTCATGGCCGGTGGGCGACCGCCGTGCCGACTGTGCGGTCAGCCGCTCGATCCTTCGGGCCATGCCTGTCCTCGGCTGAACTAGACCCCATGTCCGAGCTGTCGCCGTTGGACGCATCGTCTGATTCGCTTCCCTTCGACGCGCCGGCCGACACCCTGCTCGACCTCTTCGAGAACAGCGAGTTCGAGGTCGAGGGACGCATGCCCTACAGCTCCAACCTCACCCTGCTGGTGCACTTCACCGATTCAGAAGAGCGCGACGTTCGGGCCATCTACAAACCGGGGCAAGGCGAGCGCCCCCTGTGGGACTTCCCCGAGAACCTCTACCGCCGCGAAGTCGCCATGTACCGGCTGAGCGCAGCGTTGGGTTGGACCGTGATCCCGCCCACCACGTTCGCCACCGGCATGATGGGCGACGGCTCGGTGCAGGCGTTCGTGAACGCCGACTTCTCCGAGCACTACTTCACCCTCTTCGAGGCGGGCACCGCACTCGACGACCTCCAGAAGCTGTGCTTGCTCGACGTGATCGGCAACAACACCGACCGCAAGAGCGGACACTGCCTGCTCGGCCCCGACGGCCACGTGTACGGGATCGACAACGGCTTGTCGTTTCATTCCGAGTTCAAACTCCGCACCGTCATCTGGGATTTCGCCGGCGACCCGATCCCCGAGACCATCTTGGCCGACGTCGCCCGCTTCGTCGACGTAGGTCCACCGATCGAGCTCGCTGCCCTTCTCAACCCCTTTGAACAGGATGCGGTGCGAGCCCGGGCGCGAGCGGTGCTCAACGACGGTCGCTTCCCCCTCGACGACACCGAGGGCCACCGCTGGCCCTGGCCGTTGGTCTGATCGGCCCGTCCTATGGGCGGTATGGATAGCGGTTGATGAACTCCCGGT
>JABDJU010000065.1 GCA_013003325.1 Acidimicrobiales bacterium | reverse complement strand
GCTTCGATCCCACGCCTCCTCGTGCTCGAACTGCAGAAGATCCCCCGGTAGTACGGTGGCCACTGTGAAGCCGATGAAGCGAGCCGAGGCAAGCTGATGGCACGGGTTGTTGTGGTCACCGGACTGTCCGGGGCGGGGCGATCGACGGCGGCGGGAACGCTCGAAGACTTGGGTTGGTTCGTGATCGACAACCTGCCGGTTCCGCTCGTGTCAAAGGTCGCGGAGCTGGCCAGCTCCAACACCGACCGTTTCAGCCGGGTCGCCCTCGTGATGCAGGGCTACGACGACGCACTGGAACGCGAGATCGAGGAGCTGCGCGAAGGGGTCGACTCGGTATCGGTGGCGTTCCTCGAGGCATCGACCCAAACCCTGGTGCAGCGGTACGAGAGCACCAAGCGCCGCCATCCGTACAGCAATGGATCGTTGATCGATGCAATCGAGGAGGAGCGGTCGCTGTACGTGGGGGCCAAGGCCGCTGCCGATCTCGTGCTCGACACCTCCGACATGAACCCGCACCAGTTGCGGGAGCGGCTCACGACGATCTTCACCCAGCCCGACAGCGAACACGGGATGCAGATCACGGTGTCGTCGTTCGGCTACAAACACGGCATTCCCACCGACGTGGATCTGGTGCTCGACTGCCGGTTCATCCCGAACCCCCACTGGGAGCCCGAGCTGCGCGACTCGACGGGTCAGGATGACGCGGTCTCGGCTTTCGTTCTCGAACGTCATGTGACCAAGCAGTTCATCCGCCGCCTGTGGGCCTTGCTCGATCATGTGCTTCCCGCCTATGCCAAGGAGGGCCGTTCCTACCTCGGGATCGCCTTCGGTTGCACCGGCGGCCGGCACCGGTCGGTGGCGGTGGCCGAAGAGATCGCCCGCTACCTCGCCAGCCAGGGTTGGGAGCCCGGTGTTCGCCATCGGGACATCGAGCGCTGACCGATGGCTGAGATACGACGAGTTGTCGCCCTCGGCGGCGGCCACGGCCTGGCCAGCGCCCTCAGCGCCATCCGTACCTACGCCCAGACCGTCGACGGCATCGTGTCGGTGGCCGATGACGGTGGCTCATCGGGTCGCCTCCGCCGCGAACTGGGCCTGCCCGCTCCCGGCGACATCCGCCGTTGCCTCAGCGCGCTGAGCGGTAGCCGCTCGATGCTGGCTCGATCCCTGGAGCATCGCTTCGAGTCGGGTCCGCTCGAGGGGCACGCCGTCGGCAACCTCATCATCGCTGGCCTGGCCGATGCTTCGGGTGACTTTGTCGCCGCCATCGAGGAAATGGAGCGACTGGTCGATGCTCAAGGTCGGCTCCACCCGGCAACCGTGAGCGCCGTGACCCTGCGGGCTGACAGCGACGAGGGAACGATCACAGGCCAGGTCACCATCGAACGGGCGACCGGCATCCACAACCTGAGGTTGACCGATCCGACGGTGCGGGCCAACCCAAACGCCGTCGAGGCGATCCACAACGCCGATCAGATCGTGATCGGACCTGGTTCGCTCTTCACGTCGGTGCTCGCAACCGCGGTGGTGCCCGGGATCAACGACGCTCTCGCCGCCACCGACGGCACCACGATCTATGTTGCCAACGTCGCCAACGATCGGGCCGAAGCCCGGGGTTTCGGGCTCAACGAACACATCCGTGCGGTTGCCGAACATGGCGTGTGGCCCGATGTGGTCGTGATCGATGAAACCGATGACCACCCGGTGGGCGACTTCAAGGTGGTTGCCGCCCCGTTGCGGGGCACGGACGGCTGGTCTCACGATCCTTTGGCGCTGGCCGCCATCCTGTCCAGTTTGGATTGATCACCCTGACGGTTTTGTCGAGGTGAACATCCGGCGAATCGGACCTTGGACCCGTATCGGCCAAACCCGGTGAGCGCTATCGTCGGCGCTATGACTATTCGAGTAGGGATCAACGGATTCGGGCGGATCGGGCGGAACTTCTTCCGTGCCGCCAAGCAGCAGGGCGCCGATTTTGACTTCGTGGCGGTGAACGACCTCGGCGACAAGAAGACCATGGCCCACCTGTTGAAGTACGACAGCGTGCTCGGTGTCCTGCCCAGCGAGATCAAGGCCACCGACGACGGCATCTCGGTCGACGGCGACGTGCTGAAGGTGATGAGCGAACGCAACCCGGCCGACCTGCCCTGGGGCGACCTCGGCGTCGACGTGGTGATCGAATCGACCGGCGTGTTCAATTCCCGTGAGAAGGCCGGCCTACACCTCGATGGCGGCGCCCCATACGTACTGGTGAGCGCCCCGTGCTCGGGTGCCGACAACACGTTCGTCTACGGCGTCAACCACGAAGACTTCAATCCCGAGACCGACAAGGTGGTGTCCAACGCCTCCTGCACCACCAACTGCTTCGTGCCCATGGTCAAAGTGCTCGACGACAACTTCGGCCTCGTCCACGGTCTGATGACCACCATTCACGCCTACACCGGCGACCAGACCACCGTCGACACGCCCCACAAGGATCTGCGCCGGGCCCGTGCTGCGGCGATCAACATCATTCCCACGTCCACCGGTGCTGCCCGGGCCACCGGCTTGGTGATGCAAAGCATGCAGGGCAAGCTCGACGGCATCGCCATGCGGGTGCCGGTGCCGACTGGATCGATCACAGACTTCAGCGCCGTGCTGTCCCAGGAGGTGTCCGAGGGCGACATCAACGCCGCCTACGCCAAGGCTGCGTCGGAGGGTCCGATGGCGAGCGTGCTCGAGTACACCGAGGAGCCGATCGTGTCGACCGACATCGTCACCTCACCGGCGTCGTGCACCATCGATGGCGGTCTCACGACCACGATGGGAACCCTGGTGAAGGTGGCTGGCTGGTACGACAACGAGTGGGGTTACTCAAACCGCCTGGTCGATATGGCCAAGATCATCGGCGCCGCCAACCAGGCGTAAAACACCCGCCCCATCATCCCCACCTCTTCGTGCCGAAATTGCGTGCCAGCCCCACCGTTCCGGTGGGCTGGGCACTCAAGAAGGGGCTGTAGGTGGGTTGGAAACGCAATTTGACCCGGTCGAAAGGATGCGAACGTGATCAACGGAGTACCTGAGCTCGAAGACCTCGGCGATGTGAACGGCAAGAACGTTCTCGTACGGGTCGACTTCAACGTGCCTGTGCGAGACGGCGTGATCACCGACGATCTGCGCATCCGCTCAGCGCTCCCCACACTCAAGTGGCTGGTGGAACAGGGCGCCAACGTCACCGCGTGCTCTCACCTCGGCCGGCCCAAGGGCACACCCAACCCCGAGTACTCGATGGATCCGGTCCGGGCTCATCTCGCCACGCTGGCTCCTGAGGTGAAGCTGCTGGAGAACCTTCGTTTCAACCCGGGGGAAACCAGCAACGATCCGGCGTTCGTCGCCGAACTGGTGGCTGGCCAAGACATGTACGTGAACGATGCGTTCGGCGCCTCGCACCGGGAGCACGCCAGCATCGTGGGCCCACCCCAGACCCTGCCGGGAGCGATGGGTCGCCTGTTGGCCAATGAGGTTGAGGTGCTGATGGGAATCCGCACACAGCCCCGTCGCCCTTTTGTGGCGATCATGGGTGGGGCCAAAGTGAGCGACAAGCTAAGCGTGATTGAGGCGCTGTTGGGTGTCGTCGACCAGCTGATCATCGGCGGCGGAATGGCCTTCACCTTCCTGGCTGCTCAGGGTCATAGCGTTGGCGATTCGCTGCTCGAAGAAGACATGATCGAAACCTGCCGGGCACTTCTGGACAGCGGGGCCCGCATCCACGTGCCCCACGACGTCACTGCGCTCGTGGGCGGCAAGCTGTTCGAACCGGAAGCTGGGGGAGAGGTGCGCCAGATGAGTGCCGATCTGCCCGACGGTGCGATGGGTGTCGACATCGGTCCGGGCACGGCGGCTGCGTTCGTCGACGTGATCAACGAGGCTGGCACGGTTCTGTGGAACGGTCCGATGGGCGTGTTCGAAGACCCCCGATTCGAGGCCGGAACCCGCACGATCGCCAATGCGATGGCCGAAGCCGGCGCGTTCACGGTGGTCGGTGGGGGCGATTCAGCCGCTGCAGCCAAACAGTTCGGTGTCGACGTCGACATGGATCACGTGTCCACCGGCGGCGGCGCGTCGCTCGAACTCATCGAGGAGGGCGACCTGCCCGGCCTCGCCGCCCTGCGTCGCTAGCCGCAGAGCCACCAACCACTGCATCACCAACCGCTGCGACCGGCTCGTGGGTAGGCTCTCGGCATGAGCACTCGACGCCCTTTGATCAGCGGAAACTGGAAGATGAACCTCAATCACTTTGAGGCGATGAAGCTGATCCAGGAGCTCAGCTACCAGATCACCGGCGACGACATCGAGCTTGTCGACGTGTCGGTACACCCGCCGTTCACAGACATCCGTACGGTACAGACCGTGCTCGATTCGGACAAGATCCCCTTCTTCCTAGGCGCCCAGCATTGCCACTTCGAGGAGAGGGGTGCCTTCACCGGTGAGGTGGCGCCCTCGATGTTGGCCAAGCTCAACGTGAAATACGTGATCGTGGGCCACAGCGAACGCCGTGAGATCTTCAACGAGACCGACGAGATGGTCAACGCCAAGGTGAAGGCGATCCTGGGTGCCGAGATGACCCCGATCGTGTGCTGCGGCGAAACGCTCGAAGAGCGTGATGCAGGCGACGCTGAAACCAAAGTTGGCGCCCAGGTGCAAGCGGCGCTGACTGGCCTCACCGCCGAGCAGGTGGGCGGGCTGGTGATCGCATACGAGCCGATCTGGGCCATCGGAACCGGTCGAACCGCGTCGGCCGAAGACGCTCAGGCGATGTGTCATCACGTGCGGGCCGGAGTGCGGGGAATCTACGGCGACGAAGCAGCCGATTCGGTGCGGGTGCAGTACGGCGGATCGGTGAAGCCGGCCAACGCCAACGAGCTGCTCACCCAGGCCGACATCGACGGCGCCCTGGTGGGCGGAGCATCGCTGAGCGCCGACGATTTCTCCCGGATCGTGCAGTACCGGCTGCTCTGAGCGGCTACTCGCACTCTCAGTAGTGTCTCGCTCGGTGACCGATTTCTGCGGTCGGTGGCGATATGGCGGGGGTCGGAAAGACAAGTGCCCAACGCCCCTTGAGGCGAGCTTCCCAGCTGGGTAAATACCACCTCACCAATCAGCTGGCAGCTCAGTAGTTTCACCGTCGTGACGTGGTCAGGTGTTCGACAAGGTGCCGTGGTGATTCTGAGCGCAATCGGTGTGATGATTGCGGCCTCGTGTGGTCCGGATCCGGCCGAAGGCGCCGCTAGTCGCCTAGCGGTGACAGGTGGAGAGGTCTTCACGGTGCCGACGCTGCCGATGGAAACCCATCGGGTTGCCCACCAGCTGCCGGTGCTTCGGGTGGGAGGTCTCACTCCGTCTTCGCTTGATCCTGCGTTCGCCCGGTCCGAAACCGAACTGGAGATCGCATCGCTGGTGTTCGAACCGCTGGTTGGTCTCGACTCTCGCGGGCGCCCGGTGCCGGGCGCCGCCGTCGAGTGGGAGACCACCGACAACGTGGAATGGACTTTCCACCTGGATCCGGCTGGGAGCTTCCACAACGGTGAGCTCGTATCCGCCGATTCGTTCATCGCCGCAATGGAGTTTCTGGCCGACCCTGACACTGCGGCCCCGAACGCATACCTCGGCTTGGAGGCCGGGATTCTTGGATTCGAAGAGATGCTCCGGCGCGAGGCGGACGAGATTGTTGGTCTGGTTGGCGTCGACGAATCGACCCTGCAGGTCACCCTGACCGAGCCAAACGCACTGCTGCCATCGATACTGGCCCACCAGGCGTTTGCACCCCGCTCGTCGTTGGCGTTGGGCGAGGACGCTCCAAAGAGCATGCAACTGATAGGCAACGGGTCGTATGTGATGCTGGATCGTTGGGACGGGGTCACGACGATCTCTCTGACGCCCTCAACGATCGTGGATCCGGCGACAAGCCATCGCGTGCAATACGTGTTCCACGATTCGGTCGAGCTCATGTATGCCAACAAAACACTGGACATCGCCCACGTACCGGCTGAGAAGATGGCAGTTCTGCGTAGCGGTCCGCTCGCTGATCGGCTGATCGAAGGCTCCTCTGGGTCATACAGTTACATCGGTTTCCCGCTCGACCAAGCCCCGTTCGATGACCCCGATATTCGCCGTGCTTTGAGTCTGGCGATCGATCGCGAACAGCTGGTGGCAGACGTCTTCAACAGCGGCTATGCGCCGGCGCGCGGGTTCGCACCCGCCGACAGTCCCGGTTCGGTCGATTTGGATTGTGAGTTCTGCGGACACAACGAAGTCAAGGCCCGCAGGCTGGTGGAGGAGGCCGGCGGGTTCGGAGTCGAGGAGATCGAGCTGGCGTTCAATACGGGCAATGGACACGAGGAATGGGTGCAGGCGGTTGGCGCACAGTGGGCCCAGGTGTTCGGAATCGAAGTTCACTTCAAGCCCGAGGGTCTCGCTCCGTACTTCGAAGCGATCGAGGCCGGAGAAGTGGCTGGGCCTTACCGCATGAAGTGGAGCGTCGACTATGCACACGCGATGTCGTTGCTCGATTCGCTCTTCGTCGGCGAGGAGAATGCCACGGTCGGTTATCAAAGCACCGCGATCGATCAGGCCGCTGCTGAACTTCACAGCCTCAATGATCCATACGGTGTCGAGGGCTCAGGGTTGGTGTCCGGGATAGTGAAACGGCTGAACCAAGACATGCCCATCATCCCGGTGTTTGCACCTGTCCACGCACGGCGGCTGTCCGGCCGGGTCAGCGAGGTACAGCTGAACTTGGACGGCTCGGTTCGTCTGGAGGATGCGATACTGAGCCGGTGACGGCGACGGCCAGCGACACAAGTTCTCAGGCACCGCAGCCTGCGACCCCGCTCGGTCTCGCCTACTGGCGGCTGTTCACGGCGTCTGTCATCAGCAATGTCGGCGATGGCATCGGAACGATCGCGTACCCCTGGTTGGCGACGGCGGTGACGCGCAACCCGCTGCTGATCGCGATGGTGGCGGTGGTGCAGCGCCTGCCGTGGCTCATTGTGAGCCTGCCGGCAGGGGTGATCACCGACCGGGTCGATCGACGCAATCTAATGGTGCAGGCCAACGTGGCTCGAGGCGTGCTCACCACGGTCGTGGCGTTCTTTGTTCTCAGCCGCCAAGGCTCGCTGCCCGGGCCCGACGAGGTCGAGAGTTTCGCTGGCTCCACCGACGGGGTGCTCTACGGGCTGATCCTCCTGGCCACTCTGCTGCTCGGAACCGCCGAGGTTCTCTACGACAACACCAACCAGACGATCCTGCCCAGCATCGTCGACCAGCCGAACCTCGAAAAGGCCAACGGTCGAATGTGGAGCGCAGAACAGGTGGCCAACACCTTCATCGGTCCGCCGCTCGGAGCGCTGCTACTGGTGGCGGCGTTCTCGGTGCCCTTCTTTGTCGACGCCGGGACCTTCTTCGTGTCGGCGGCGCTGATTGCCACGCTC
>JABDJU010000057.1 GCA_013003325.1 Acidimicrobiales bacterium | reverse complement strand
GAGGACTCCCTGCCAATAGGCGATGCCAGCCCGGTCAGGGGCTCGGCCAAGGAAGTCGGCGTACTGCTGGCTCACCAGTGCTTCCGCGGATTCAAACGGAGAGAAGACGGTTTCGGTTTTGAAGCTGCCGGACTCGCCGGCGAGGCTCTTGCCACCTGAATTGATCGCCCGAACCTCGGCGATGTACGTGCCCGGCTCGATGTCGGCCAGGACCGCCGAGCGGGTGCCGCTACCGACGGTCTGAACCGCCGAGCCGACCGTGACCTCATATCCGGTCAGGGCCGTGTTGCCCGCCGACAGCGGTGGGTCCCATGTGACGGTGACGGTCTGGAACGATGCCGATGCCGACACGTTGGTGGGGGCGGAGGGCGCAGTGGACCCGACTTCTACGTCGACGGCGGCACCGTTTCCGATTCCTTGATCGTTCTGGGCCGAGACGACCACCCTGTATACCTCCGGGGTTAGGTTGTCGAACCTCGCCGAGGTGGTTCCGGCGCCAACGTCTTGGGTGGCAACTACCGCGTTGTTGAGCTCGAGTCTCACCTGATATCCGGTGAGGGGGCGGTTGCCGTCGACCGAGGGTGCTTGCCAGGTTGCGACGACCGACGAGCCATCTGCGGCGGCGGCCAGATTGGTCGGTGTGCCCGGCCGGGTGAAGACCGAGAACGACGAGCTAACGCTCGCACCGCTGGTTCCCGCCGAGTTGGTGGCGGTCACCGAAACCGAGTAGTCCCCGGCAGCAACGTTGGTGAACGAGGCCGACGGCGACGTCACCGTTTGTGAAGGGCCTCCCGACAACGACACCTCATAGCTGAGGTCCGGATCGCCTCCATCATCGGGCCGGGACCAGGTCACGTTGACCGTCTGACCGCTGACCGACGCATTCACATTGCTGGGGGTGCCAGGGGCCTCGACCGGTTGCTCGATTGTGAACGACACCGGTCCCGCAGCCGGACCTGTGCCAACCCCATTGGTGGCGGCGACCGTGACGGTGTAGGAGCCCGGGGCGAGGGTTGCATACGAAGCGGGCGAGCTGCCGAAGGTCGACGCAGAACCGTTCAGCGTGACGGTGTAGCTGGTGATGGGTGAGCCGTTGTCGGCCGGAGTCGACCACGACACCGCCACGCCGAGGCCGGCCGGCGTCACGGTGAGATCACCCGGTGCGGCGGGCACATCGGCGGGAGCGTTGACGGTGACCGAATTGGTCTGCGCACTGCCGCCTTCTCCTGCCAGGTTCGAGGCGGTGATCGTTGCGCTGTACGTGCCGGGGGGCACGTTGCTGAACGATGCCGAGGTACCCGTTGTGCTCTGGGGGGTCTGACCCCCGAGGGTGATCTCGTAGGTGATCGCCGGATCGCCACCGTTGTCGCTCGGGGGCGTCCAGGAGACGTTCACTGTTTGGCCATCGACCGAAGCCGTGGCGTTCTCTGGTGCGCCGGGAGTTCCGATCGGCGGATCGACGGTGAAAGGCGCAGACGAACCAGCCGCCGACGTACCACCCGAATTCGACGCCGTCACACTCGCCGTATACGTACCCGGCGCCACACCAGTAAAGGTCACCGACGTACCCGTGGTCGTCGTCGACTCAGCACCAAACGACACCGAATAGGTGATCGCCGGATCACCACCATCATCAGCCGACGCCGACCACGACACCGTCACCGACTGACCAGACACCGACCCCGACACACCCGTCGGAGCCGACGGCGCCGACACCGGCGCATCAACAGTAAAAGGCGCAGACGAACCAGCCGCCGACGTACCACCGGTATTGGAGGCGGCGACACCGGCGGTATAGGTGCCGGGCGGGACGTTGTCGAAGGTGATGCTCGTCGACTCGGTCTCACCGGTGATGCCTCCGACCGACACCAGATAGAGAATGAACGGGTCACCACCATCATCAGCCGACGCCGACCACGACACCGTCACCGACTGACCAGTCACCGTTGCGGTGATGTCGGCAGGGACGCTGGGTGTCGTGACGGGCTGAACGATTGTTGCCGATCCGGATGTGCCAGCACCGGTGCCGTCGGCGTTGATTGCCGCAACGGTGACGGTGTAGTCGCCAGGGGCGAGCGAGCTGAAGGTGTGGCTGGTCCCGACGACGGTGACGTTGTCGGCGGCCGCGCCGGACAGTGAAACCGAGTAGCCGGTGATGGGCTGCCCTCCATCGTCGGCAGGCGGGCTCCAACTGGCTGAGATCGAGTCGGTCCCGGCGGTGACCGATAGGCCCTCAGGAGCCGCAGGTGGCGCCGCCGCCACCGGGGCGGCCAACACCAAGACCAGGATGACGGCCAGCACAGGGGCGAGAACGCCCGAAATGGGTTTGTGAGTGAGCTTGAGCACGTGTTGTGACCTCCCGCCGATGGGTGTGCGGTCGTATGTCGCCCCGCAGCCGTGTGTCAATCGTAGGTCGAGGCGGCTAATGGAGCCACTGACGGGCCTTGGAGAGGGGTGATTTCACCCAGGGATCACCACCGCCAGCGCGCAGCACGACACGATTTCGAACCTCGGCCGGTATCCGATCCCTACCGTCTGTGCCCGGTCCACAGCTCGCCGTGCCGAGACCGGCGTGAGCTGCGTCGAGGCGCAACACGGTTGAGCTGCGCCAGGCGATCTGATGGTGATGATCGGCGGCCGCCAGGTCTTCAGCTCGGACATGGAGCAGGGAGAAGTCGAATCGCGGGCTTCCGAGCACCAGGAAGCCGTCGGCGATGTCGCCGTGGATTCGTGCCCACCGAACGTCGGTGTGATTGCCGGACTCCTGCGGGCGGGCGTACGGGAAGTAGTTCTCAGCTGCGGTGACGGTGTGAGTTCCCAGCATCTGGCCGCCGACTCGATCGCGATAGGTCTCGTCGGGCCCGGGGCCGAACCAGGTGGCGCGATCAAACCCGGTGTCGAGCTCGAGCTCGAGGCCGACGCGCTGGTAGGGAGGCACCAGGGCGATCGGGGTGGTCCCGAAATCGAGTGCTAGGTCTCCGTTGTCGGCGATGCTCCAGCCGAGCCGAACCACCAATCGGTCGGCGAAGGCCAACTCGACCGAAACACCTTCGTCGCCGATGGTCAGTGGGGTGTGGACCGTCGGTGACGCACCGACCAGGCCGACCTCGGCGAGACGGATGAGCAGCTGCTCGTCGCCGAAGAAGCTTCGGTCGTTGTCGGTTCCGGCCCGGTCGATCCCAACCCTCGCCCATGTCAGCGGAAGCCGAACTCCTCCGATCGTGAGCGAGACCGGGGTGCCGTCGGGACCGATCTGTGCCTCGGTGTCCCCGCCTCGGAGGATGGCCCCACCGTCAGGACCCGCCTCCACATTGACGGCCCCGACCTCGCCGTCAGGACGCGCTGAGGCCGTGGTCCGTCCGACCGGCGCCATCAACTCGTCGGTCGCTCGTATCTTCCCGTCCTGGTCGAAGGCGGTCACAACGACCCGAAGATCGGTTGACGATCGGTCGAGCCGGGTGAGCTCGATGGGTAGTCTGACGGTGGCACTGGCGTGGGGTGGCACATGGGGGGCCGGAATCGCACCCGATGCGAGCTCGTCGTCCCGACTGCGTACGGACCAGCCGATCTCCCAGTCGGCGAGCGAGCTGTGATCGAGTCGGTTCTGCACCTCGACCTCGCCGCGATTCAGGCGAATCGGTCGCATGTGCACGGGCCGGTAGACCCACCGGACGTGAGCGAGGGCCGGATGGGGGGTCCGGTCGGCATCGACCAGTCCGTTCAGATTGAAGTTCCGATCGTTCGGGGTATCACCGAAGTCGCCGCCGTAGGCCCACCATCGGGTGCCGTCGGCTTCGGTACGGCGGATGCCCTGGTCGACCCAGTCCCAGATGAACCCACCGTGGAGGCGAGGGGTGCGGTAGATCAGATCCCAGTACCGCTCGAGCCCGCCGTTGCTGTTCCCCATGGCATGGCTGTACTCACACATCACGATCGGGCGCTCGTCGGCCCGATCGGCCAGGTCCTCCAGCTCCGACAGGCTCGGGTACATGGGGCCGATGACGTCGACGAGCTCGTCGTGCTCGGCGGGGTGGTAGGCGATCGGGCGGGTCGGGTCGAGCGATCGCAGCGCCTCGGCTATCGCCCGATGGTGGTCTCCGAAGCCGGATTCGTTACCGAGCGACCACACCACTACACAGGGATGATTGCGATCGCGAAGCCCCATGCGTTCGCCGCGGGCGAGGAACGCTGCTTCGAACCCAGGGTCGTGACTCGGGTTGTTCGGGTGGTCAACCAGAGCGTGAGTTTCGATGTTGGCTTCGTCGTAGACGTAAAAGCCGAGTTCGTCACACAGCGCATAGAACCGCTCATCGTCGGGGTAGTGGGCGGTGCGGATGGCGTTGATGTTGCTGTCCTTCAGCAGCTCGAGGTCGGCCCGCAGATCGGCATCGGACTGATGACGACCGTTGTCGGGATCGTGTTCGTGCCGGTTGACACCTCGGATCGTGATCGGGTTCCCGTTGACCAGCAACATCCCCTCGGCCACGTCGACGGTGCGGATCCCCACCGTGAGGTTGCGGTGATCGAGTAGGGAATCGCCATCGTTCAGCACGATCGTAATCTCGTAGAGATCGGGGGTCTCGGCCGTCCAGAGTCGGGGATCGGCGACGACACCCGACATCGAAACCGAGCCGCGCTTCACCACCCCCGACATCGTGAGCACGCGTTGGCCAGCGTCGGAAAGGGTGGCGGTGACGGTCCGCCCGTCGGTGGCATCGGTCTGGATCGACAGGACTACCTCGGCGCCGTTTCTGTCGAAACCGACGGTGTGAAAGAAGGCATCGGCGATCGCCTCGATGGGTCGGGGGTAGAGCCAGAGCGATCGGTGCAGCCCCGCCATCCACCACATGTCCTGGTCTTCGATCCACGTGCTGGCCGACCACCGTTGCACCCTGAGGTTGAGCTGGTGACTGGCGCCGGCCTGCACGTAGTCGGTGAGGTCGAACTCGGCCGGCAGTCGGCTGTCGGTGCTGAAACCGACGGCATGCCCGTCGACGAACACTTCGAGGGTCGACTCGGCCGCGCCGACCCGAAGGATCGTGCGTTGCCCAGCCCAATCGGAAGGGATGTCGATAGTACGCCAGTGGTCAGCACCTTCGTCGTCCAGTGGGATTGCGGGATAGTCATCCACCGGAAATGGCATCTGCACATTGGTGTAGATCGGGATGCCGTACCCGTGCAACACCCAGGACGTCGGGAGCTGCATCGGCGTCGCAGGAGTGGTTGCATCCGGCAGATCGGGCGAATCGCCCTCCCTGTACCGAAACGACCATTCGCCATCAAGATTCACCGCCGAGTCGGGGATGCCGAGGCCGTGCATAGGCATACGGCCTGAGGCCACCTGGCGTGGGTCTCGATGGTCGAAGGCGGAGCTCATGTCTCTGAATCTACGGCTTCGACGGCAAGTACTGTGAAGCGATGGACCACGGAGCCATGATCGTCCCCGGAGCAGGCCATGTTCTGGTGGTCGACCCCTTTGCCATGGTGATGTCGGGCAACGTCGGCGACGCCCAGGCCGCCGACGAGGCGTTCTGCTCGATAGCGAAACGACGAGCGTGGAGCTTCGAGACGGTGGCGGACGCCCTACAGGAGCTGGTCGTGAACCGCGAGCTCAAAGGGGTGGCTGCCGTGCTGACCACAGGAAGCGATCCGGTGGTGTTCATCTTCGACGAAGCGATGGCCATCTTCGACGGATCGGCCCACAGCGGAGCCGGGCGCGACGAATGGGTCACCGAGATGGTGATGGGCCACAGCCTCGAGCTGCGTCTGGCAGGTCAGTCCACAATGCCGCCCCAGCACGGCACCTCGTTGCGGGACGGCCTCGTTCCCGGAGCTGGGCTGAGTCTCGAGCTCGCCCTGACCCCCTCACCGGAACATCAGCAGCCGCCACCGCCGCGCTTCAACGCACCGCCCCGGTCGGCACAAGCGTTCGGAACCGGGCCGTTGGCGCAGTACGGCTACCAACCGCCTCCCCCCACCTTTCGCCCACCACCTCCGCCCCATGAGAGCGCCGGTCGCGATGCTCCGGGTCGCGTGCACCACCAGAGGCCTCCCCCACCGCCCGAATAGCGTCGGTTTCAGGCGGCGCCACCGAGCCGACGGGTCATCCCAGGATCCAGCGGTCCGAACGGTCGGTTCCCTCGATCTGGCGGAATCGGTCCAACGCGTCGGCGGTGGCGGTCCGCAGAGCCCCCTCGGCATCGATGCCGTGTCGGCGGGCAACCTCCACAACCGCGGTCAACGCGACGGCCACCCCGTGCTCGGATGCATCGAACAAGTGGGCCCGCTCCCGTAGCTCGTCGTCACTCAGATCCAGCGGCTTGGTTGCCGCACCCTTCTTCAGCACTTTCTCGGTGAGGGCGAGCGCGGGCAACGCCATCGGGATGCCATCCATAATCGATCCCCGGTTCTTCTCCGCCACCTTGGCTTCTTCCCACGTAGACAGAACCGCTTCGGCGTCGGCCGCCACCGCATCTCCGAATACGTGTGGATGGCGGGAAACCAGCTTGTCGTGAATGCCGCGGGCGACATCGGCCATGGCGAACTGACCGGCCTCGCTCGCCAGTTCGGAATGGAACAGGACTTGAAACCAGAGATCCCCGAGCTCCTCTTCGAGATCGGCATACCCGGTTCCCGACTCCGGGTCGACCCCGTCGATCGCTTCGAGCACCTCGTAGGTCTCCTCGAGCAGGTGGCGACGCAGCGATTCGTGCGTTTGTTGTCGATCCCACGGACACTCCCGGCGCAGCGTGTGCACCAGCTCGACGCTGCGCATCAAATCGGCGGCTACCGGCACCGTGATGTGGGGAATGAAGACCGACGTGAGATGGTCGGCTTCCACAACGCGGTCCAGGTCTGACCACACGACTTCGGTGATCGCCTCGTGGGGTGTCCCGAGCCGCTGCAGGATGATTGCTGTCTGATCGTCGTCGGCATCAACCGCAAGTTTGATGTCGCTCAGCACCCGATTGTTGTGGGCATGAGCTACCAACACCGGTCCCGTGTCACCTGCTGCGTGCTCGGCGAACGTGTGGCCATCGACCAGGCGTACCCGTGATTCGATCGGGTCGAGTCCCAGTGTCGCCCAGACCTGGTCGAGGAATGATACGGCCGGGAGGATCCGCAGCTCGACACCGGTCGACCGCAGGTGTTGGACAGTACGCTCGAGGATGAGCGGAGAACCAGGTACGGCGTAGAGGAGGTCGCCGCCGGCGGCTGCTGCGGCGACGAGACGGTCGCTGATTTCGGTGTAGACGTCGTCGAAGGTGTCAGCTCGTTCGTAGACATCGTCGAAGCTGGTCGCCCCCTCGACCAACGACGCTGTCGGGTGTCGTGAGGTCCTCAGAAAGCGGACCGGGTTCGCGTCGATCGCATTCAATGTCTCGGTGGTGACAAGGCCCGGGTCGCCTGGGCCCAGACCGACGACGGTGATCACTCGCGAGGGGCGACCCGTATAGCGACCGGGTCCCACTGTCCGATACCGGGATCGACCTCGATGACCGTTCGGGCCTGAAGATCGGAGTAGGCCTCGAAGGCGAGTTGCTGCGAAGAGGAGGGATCGACGTCGCTGCCGTACACCTCGATCACATGCCAGCCGAATTGGGTCGCCACCGGCCCGATGACCTCGCCCACGGTGGCGTTGACCACAGCGTCGCGGAACTCGGCGACGTAGCCATTCGGATCCGAACATCCGAGGTCGCCGCCATTCGGCCCGGTCGGGCCGGTAGACAGTTCGACCGCGAGATCGGCGAAGTCCTCGCCGTCGGCCAACCGCTGCACGACCGCATCGGCCTCCTCTTCGGTGTCGAGCAAGATGTGGCGGGTACAGGGCACCTCGGCTTCGAACGCGCCGGTGTAGGCAAACTGTTTCACCCGTTGCTCAGCAACAACATCGAGGTACTCGCTGACTCCGGCCACGATCGTGTCGCGGTCGCCGGCGGGGTCTTCGTTGCCCGCGACTATGCCATCGATCTGGGTGTACAGGCTGCTGAGTTCTTCGTCGATCGCACGGGCCGGAACCTGGACGTTCTCGTCGGCGATACCACGGTCGAGGATCCGGATCTGAATGATCGAAGAGAGGATATCGAGATCGAACGTCGCTGGAAGCCCGCTTCCGAACAGAAGCTCGATCGCCTCCTGGTTGTCGTCGAGTTGGTCGACAACAGCGGCCACTGCACCCACCGGAACCTCGACCGAGGACCCGTCTGGGAAGGTGAGGGTGGCAGCCACGTCGATGCCGGTGAAGTCGGGCGCGGTGTAGTCCTCGATCGGCTCCGGATCGGTGACCGGTGGTTGGGCGGTGGTCGTCGTCGTGGTCTCGGCCACGATGTCGCCGGCATCGCGGGAGACCCCACAGGCCGAAGCGATGAGAACCGCTCCCAGAGACGCTGCCAGGACCGTCGACGACTTGAAACGCACCGGACCAGCGTAATGCCGCCGAGTGCAACAGTAGGCTCATCTCATGCGGGTTGTGGGAGTCCAGCACCAGATCGACTGGCACGACCCGGAGGCCACGATGTCCCGGGTCTCACCCCAGATCGAGGGTGCCGTCGCCGCCGGCGCAGACCTGGTCTGTCTCACCGAAATGTTCAGCACCGGATTCTCGATGGACACCGACTCGGTCGTCGAACCCGTCGATGGGCCATCGTCGCAGTTCCTGGCCCGATCCGCCGCCCAGGCGTCGGACATGGCCGGGCGGCCGATCCACCTCGTGGCGTCGGTTCCCACTGTCGACCCCGAAGCTCACGCCGAGCTACCGGTGAATCGGCTCTTTGTTTTCGGCCCGGTGGGACTGATCGGCACCTACGACAAGCTGCATCCTTTCTCGCTGTCGGGCGAAGACAAGTACTACGCGGCGGGTTCCGCGCCGCTGACCCTCACCATCCAAGGCGTGCGGGTGAGCTTCTTCGTGTGCTTCGACCTCCGGTTCGCCTACAGCTTCTGGGATCTCGCCCTCGACACCGACCTCTATGTGATCGTCGCCAACTGGCCGGCCAGCCGCCGGCTGCACTGGCAAACACTGCTTCGAGCCCGGGCGATCGAGAACCTCGCCTACGTGCTGGGCGTCAACCGAGTGGGAGACGACGGCAACGGGTTCGGTCACGCCGGCGACAGCGTGCTGTTGTCGCCCCGGGGTGAGACCCTGGCCAGTGCGGCTGAGATCGAGACCCTTGTGATCGGCGACATCGACCCGGGCGTAGTCGCAGGTACCCGGGAGAGGTTCGGCTTCCTGAACGATCGCAAACGCTAGGACGTACCCGATCGCCAAACTGCGTCGGCCCAGCACATTCCCCCCTTCTAGCGTCGGGCGAAGACGCCTCACGTGTCGGTGCGACGACAGAAGGGCAAAGTGTTGTGGTGCGACGACGTTTCAGTCGCCCCTGGCAACGTGCTAGGAGTGCACCGGTGGATCTTCGTGCTCGGAGCGGGCGGCGTTCGATCGGCGTCGATGCCGGGTCGCCGCCCCCAGTTCACCCAGGTTGCTGATGAACAGCACCGCGGCGGCGAACGCCACGAGCGCTCCCGCGGCGAACCGACCAACAGTGAAGAGCCCGCCGACGGCAAAGGCGAAGAACGCCGTCAGCATCACGAAGATCGCCGAGAGTCTCACGAAAGCCTGGAACCTTCGCCGGGCCAGCTGTTCAGCCAGGATCACCCCGGCCGCCACGACCAAGGTGAAACCGGCGACGGTAAGCGACTCGAATACGAGAACCGCGGCGATCGACAACAGCACCAGCGGGACGCTGACGACACTCCAGAACGTGAGGATGTAGCCCGTCTCGGCCGGCGGCGGCAGCGGTACGGCCGGATTGTCGAGGTGGCCTCGATAGTCGATATCGGGGGTGACCCCGGCCTCGACCCGGCCCTTGAGGTCGGAGAGTTCACTGCGCTGGCGCAGCAACTCGGTGAGCTGGGTCGCTTCCTCGACCATGTCTTCATTCGGTTCGGTCTGCGACGCGAAGGGAAGCTTGCGGGCCTTCACCGAGATATCCCGGTCGAGATCCTCCAGCACCTCGCCGAGGCGGGAGTCGGTGACCTGGCGCCGCATCGCGGACGGGGGCGGTGTTCCGTGGAGTCCGGCAAATCCGACCGGATCGGCCCATGACACCCTGACTTCGGCCTGTCGATTGAACTTGGGCCCGCCCGGCCCCCGCTCGCCCTCGCCGGGATCATGGGTGTCGAGGCCCCACAGGCCCCTGAACCGGCCGACCCAGTCGAACCTGTCGTCGAGATCGCGAATGTCCCATACCCGAGCGTCGAGGCCATCGGCGGTAGCGGTGTCGACAAAGGGTGCGCCGAAGGCAGGTCCCAGGCCGCGCTCGGCGGCTTGGTCCTTGATCCGAAGCGCTCCCTGGGTCCATCGCTGGAGGCGTAGCAACCATCGCAGGCCGGGCACGTCGAGGCGGGTGACGTAGTCGCCGGGGCGAAAGTAAAGGGCGTGGGAGCCGGCGCCGGCGTGAAGCACCGGCCGGCCGTCGGACACGATCAGCTCGGGATCGTTCCAGTGACGGCGCAGGTTAGCCCCCGAGATGTCGTGGCTGGATGCCACCACCCATTGCGGCGAGCCGTCTTGAGGGTCACAGAAGATCCATGCCTGTTCCCAGTCGCCTTCGTGATCGTTGAGGCCCCGGTAGCTGCTGCGCCAATCGTTGTAAAGATAGAAATAGGCGTAGTGGAGGACGAGCCACTCACCCGCCATCACGGCTCGGGCATAGGTGACCGGGACCTCTTTGTGAAGCCCGAGCCGATCAGCCTTCAGGGCCGCTGCGGTGACGGTTCGGTTTGGGACGGTCGGCCGGATGATGTGGATCAGCCGGTAGATGGCATCGAACACTCGACCGAACAGACCGACCCGGCCCAATCTCGGCGAAAGCAGCTTGCGCGCCAACCGCTTCGCCTCTTCGCCGACGACCGCCCGTCGCTCCTCTTCGCTCACGAATCTCAGGTAGTGGTCAGCGAGACCATCCCCCAACCGATCGAGCGAGAGCTCACCCTCGGGCAGGATCACTTTTTCGTCGCGCATGAGCGCCGAGGCCTTCACGAAGCCATCGACCTCGGTGGGAAAGAACAGCTCCCTGTCGTCGAACCGCACGATCGGGCAGTGACGACGGATCAGCACGTCATGATCGCAAGCGGTCACCTCCGTGCGGTCCATTCACCTCACCTTAGATCCCGGTCGGCAATCGCCATGTGCACCAATCGGCCGCGTTCACACCTCCTGCAGAGCTTTGTTGATATCGACCACCGCCTGTTTGCCGTCGCCGAACAGCATCAGCGTGTTGTCGGCGGCGAAGAGCGGGTTGGGGATTCCGGCGAATCCGGGTGACAGCGAACGTTTGATCACAACGACGGTCCGCGACCGGTCGACGTCGAGAATCGGCATTCCGGCGATCGGCGAGTCGGGATCCTCCCGAGCCACCGGGTTCACCACGTCGTTCGCCCCGATCACGATCGTTATGTCGGTCTGAGCGAACGTGGGGTTGATCGCGTCCATTTCGATCAGTTTCTCGTAGTCGATCTCAGCTTCGGCCAACAGCACATTCATGTGGCCGGGCATCCGGCCGGCGACCGGATGGATACCGAAGACCACCTCGGCACCGTTGGCCTCCAGCGCCCGGGTCAGATCACGCACCGCATGCTGGGCTTGGGCGACGGCCAGGCCATACCCGGGCACGATGGCGACCCGCTCGGCGGTGTCGAGCAGCAGGGCAACCTCATCGGCCGTGGTCGAGGTGACCTTGCCGGCGTACACCTCGTCGGCATCAGCGCCGCCCGTGCTCGACGGTGCCTCAGAGAACAGCACGTTGGCCAGGCTTCGATTCATGGCGACGCACATGATCTGGGTCAGGATGAGGCCCGAGGCGCCCACCAGCGAGCCGGCGATGATCAACAGGCTGTTGCCGAGCGCAAAGCCGGTGGCGCTGGCGGCGAGGCCCGACAACGAGTTGAGCAAGGCGATTACCACCGGCATGTCCGCTCCGCCGATCGGTATGACGCCGCTGACCCCCAACACGAGCCCGATCGCCACGATGGCGACGATCAGAGCGACCGAGGTAGGCGCACCCAGGGTCGCCGCAATGAGGGCGATGCCGGTGGCGAACAGAAGCCCGTTCACCCCACCGATGGCGCCGAACCCGTAGGCGCCGAGAGTTTCTCGAAGTTTGGCCCACGCGATGACCGAGCCGCTGAAGGTGACCGCACCGATGAGGGCAGTAGCCCCGGCGGCCAGGGTGAAGGTGGTTGTCGGGTCGTCCCCCACCTCCCGCACCTCCAAGAACGACGCTCCGACAACCAATACCGACGCCAGGCCGCCGAAGCCGTTGAACAGGGCGACCAGCTCGGGCATCCCAGTCATCTGCACCCTGGTGGCGAGCAATCCACCGACGACGGCGCCGACCAGCAGTCCGATCCCCAGCTGCCAGAACGTGAGGATGCGGTTGTCGGTCAGGGTGACCACGACCGCCACCAACATGCCGGTGGCCCCCATTGCGTTACCTCGCACGGCGGTGCGAGGTTTGCTGAGCCCTTTGAGGCCGAGGATGAAGAGGGCGGCGGCAAGGATGTAGCCGGCTTGGATCAGATCGCTCTGGGCTTCCATCAGCGATCACGCTTTTTTCGCGACCCGAACATGCTCAGCATCCGGTTGGTCACAAGAAAGCCGCCGACCACATTGATGGTTGCGAGCGCCACGGCGCCCACCCCGAGCCACGTCGCCAGGACCGTCTGCTCGGCTCCGGCCGACACCACCGCGCCGATCAGCGTGATCCCGCTGATGGCGTTGGAGCCGCTCATCAAGGGCGTGTGAAGCGTCGGTGGCACCTTGGTGATCACCTCGACGCCGAGAAAAACAGCGAGCACAAAAAGGGTTAGGGCGAGCAGGAACGTCATTCGGAGCCTCGGTTCGATCTAGCGATGGCGTCGATCACGTTCGGGTGGACCACCGAGCCACCCCTGGCAACAAGTGTTCCGGCCGTGATCTCGTCGTCGACGTCCAGCACCAGTTCACCGTTGTCGCCGGTGAGATGAGTGAGGTACGTGACGACATTGTTGGAATACATGCGGCTGGCCGATGTGGCCGACCGCGAAGCCAGGTCGGTCGGCCCCAGGACCGTGACACCGTTGTGGACCACCTCGTCGTCGGCCCTGGTGAGGCTGCAGTTGCCGCCCCGTTCAGCGGCGAGATCGACGATCACCGATCCCGGCCTCATCGGATCCACCATGGCGGTGGTGACCAGCTCAGGGCTTCTGGCCCCGGGGATCGCGGCCGTGGTGATCACGATGTCTGCGTCGGCGATGTAAGGGGCGAGCAGCTCCTGCTGGCGCAGGTTCGTGTCGTCGCTCTGGGCTCTGGCGTAACCGCCCACGTCCTCTGATTCGGCGGTGTCGAGATCGAGCCGAATGCTCTTCCCTCCCACCGATTCGATCTGTTCGGCGGCGGCTGGACGCACGTCGTAGGCCTCGACCACCGACCCCAACCGGCGGGCCGTCGCGATGGCTTGCAGGCCGGCAACTCCGGCACCGAGCACCACGGTTCGGGCGGCGGGAACCGTGCCGGCGGCGGTCATCAGAAGCGGGAACATCTTGGGGAGCCGGGTGGCGGCGAGAAGGACCGCCTCGTAACCGGCGACGGTGGCCATCGACGAGAGCACGTCCATGCTCTGGGCCCGGGTGATGCGCGGCATGAGCTCGAGGCTGAGCACGGTGGCCCCGGTTTCGGCCAACCGATCGGCGGCGGCGGGCCGCCATATGGGATCGACCAACCCGACCACCACGTGGTCCGGTCCGATGCCGGTCCGCACCGCATGGATTCCCACGACCACGCCGCCGCTGGCCAATGCGGCATCACGATCGGTGACTGTTGCTCCGGCCGCCGAATACGCCTCGTCGGTGAATCCGGCCGATCGGCCACATCCCGTCTCGGCAGTCACGGTGTGGCCGGCGGCGGTGAGTTTTTCCACCCCGACCGGAGTGAGCGCAACACGCCGCTCCCGCTCGGCGGTTTCTTTCACAACGGTGACGTGCACGACGACGCAGGCTAGCTGTACCGACCCCGGGCCCGCATCACTTCGACTTAGGTGTCGGTGTTGTCGTCGGACTCGTCGGGGAACATCGTGTCGATAAACGTGAGTATGTCGGCGGCCAGTTCCTTGGCCGTCGACTTCATCCCGACCTGCACCTCACCGCCTTCGGCCCCGTATTCGGTCGGTTTCCAGACTCCGTGTTTGAATAGCCGCTTGAAACGGATCTCCTGACTGACCTTCATCTCGACCGGACCCATTTTGGCCATCCACTTCGGTGCCCCGAATCCCGGGCCTTTGACCACGACGAGGTCGCGCATGCCGAGCCGAATCATCTCGGCCCGTATTCGGGCGACATCGAGCAGCTGCTCTGCCACCTCGGGGACCGGGCCATAACGGTCTTTCCACTCCTCGGTGATGTCATCGACCTCGGTTTGGGTGGTGACCGCCGACAGCCGGCGATACGCCTCGAGCCTCTGAGGGCCGCCGGGGATGTAGTCGTCGGGGATCAACGCATCGACTGGCAGATCGAGCTTCACTTCAGCCGGCGGTGCGATCTCCACACCGTTGAGTTCGTTGACAGCTTCGCTCACCATCTGGCAGTACAGGTCGTAGCCGACCGCCGCGATGTGGCCTTTCTGGCTGCTCCCCAGCAGGTTGCCAGCGCCGCGGATCTCAAGGTCGCGCATGGCGATCCGGAAACCCGATCCGAGGTCGGTTGCCTCACCGATCGTCTTGAGTCGTTCGTAGGCCTCTTCGGTGAGTTTGGTTCCCGGTCGGGTGAACAGGTAGGCATAGGCCCTCTGCCCAGATCGTCCGACGCGTCCCCGCAACTGATGGAGCTGACCCAACCCGAGCAGCTCGGCCCGGTCGACGACCAGGGTGTTGACGGTAGGCATGTCGATTCCTGACTCGATGATCGTGGTGCAGACAAGCACGTCGTACTCACCATCCCAGAAGTCCATCACAATGGTTTCGAGGCTTGCCTCGTCCATCTGACCGTGCGCCACCGCGACGCGCGCCTCGGGAACAAGGTCCCTCACCTTCTTGGCCGTGTGTTCGATGCTCTGCACCCGGTTGTGCACGAAGAAGACTTGGCCTTCACGGAGCAGCTCGCGCCGGATCGCCTCGGCGACCGCCCGCTCGTCGTAGTCGCCGACATAGGTGAGGATCGGCTGACGATCAGCGGGCGGGGTGTTGAGGATCGAAAGGTCACGGATCCCGGTGAGACTCATCTCGAGGGTGCGCGGGATCGGCGTCGCCGAAAGCGTCAGGACGTCCACATCGGTCGCCAGCGTCTTGATCGACTCTTTGTGCTTGACCCCGAAACGCTGTTCTTCGTCGACGATCAACAGGCCGAGACGGGGAAAGGACACGTCGTCGGACAGAATGCGGTGGGTTCCGATCAGCACATCCACTTCGCCGTCGCGAACCGCGGTCGCCACTTCCCTGGCCTGCTTGGTGGTGAGGAACCGGGAGAGAACCTCGACCCGAATCGGGAAGGGGGCGAACCGATCGCTGAAGGTCTGGAAGTGCTGGGCGGCTAGCAAAGTGGTCGGAACCAGGACGGCAACCTGTTTGCCGCTCTGCACCGCTTTGAAGGCGGCCCGCACAGCGATTTCGGTCTTCCCGAACCCGACGTCGCCGACCACCAGACGGTCCATCGGCCTAGAGGTTTCCATGTCGGCCTTCACCGCGTCGACCGAGGTGGCCTGGTCGGGCGTCAGCTCAAACGGGAACGCTCCCTCGACCTCGCGCTGCCACGGCGTGTCGGGTTCGAACGGGATGCCCGGCGTCGACATCCGTTGCTGGTAGAGCACGACCAATTCCTGGGCGATTTCGTTGACCTCGGCGCGAACCTTCGACTTGGCTTTCGCGAAGTCAGAGCCACCGAGACGGTGCAGGCTGGGTGAATCGCCGCCGCTGTAGGGTCGCACCAGGTCCATCTGATCGGATGGCACGTAGAGCCGGTCGTCGCCGCGATACTCCAACAAGAGATAGTCGCGGCTGTGACCACCGATAGCGCGGTTCACCAGCCCGGAGAAGCGACCGACGCCGTGATGGTGATGGACGACATAGTCGCCGGGGGTGAGGCCCTCGAAGAAGCCATCGCTCTGCCGCTTCGACCTTGGCCGGACCGTCCGGTGCGCACGGCGGCGGCCGGTCAGCTCCGCCTCGGTCAGCACCGCCATCCCGGCCTCGGGCAGAACAAAGCCGCGCTCCATGTGCTGCACGACGATGTGAATCCCGGGTCCGAACTCGGCGGGAATCGCCTCGGTGTGAAGCTCGGGCGCGACCCCCAGCTGTGAGAGTCGATCGTTGAGCCGCCCCACCGTGCCAGCACCCTCGGCACACACCACGACAGTGCTGCCGCTGGCCGCGAGGTGCACGATCCGATCGGCCATCTGCTCGGCGGCGCCGTCCCAGCCGGCCGCCTCAATCGTGGCGACATCGGGGCTGTCAGGGACCGACATCACCGACACAACCGGAGCGGATGTGTTCTCCAGCACCCGCTCGAACCCCACATGCAGATGCGGGAAAACGACTTCTTCTGTCGTTTCGTCAGCCGCCCCCCACGTGCGAGCCAGGGTCGTGGCCAAGTCGACTTCTTCAGCAATTAGATCCTGGGCCCGATCCCGCATTCGCTTGGGTTCGAGAAGCACCACCAACGCGTCGGACCCCAACAGATCTGGCAACACCCGGGTTCTCTCGGTGAGCCAGGGCATCCAGGATTCCATACCGTCGAACAGCTCTCCGTCGGCGAGGCGTTGCCACTGCTCCCGACCCCACGGCTCGCTGGCCATGAGTTCCTCAGCTCGCTCCCGAACCCGATCATCGGTGAGCAACTCGCGGCAGCCGTGAATCTCCACTTCGTTGATGTCGACATCGCTTCGCTGGGTGGCGATGCTGAACGTGGTGAGCCGGTCGACCTCGTCGCCCCACAGATCGATGCGGA
>JABDJU010000039.1 GCA_013003325.1 Acidimicrobiales bacterium | reverse complement strand
GTTGAAACGCATGGGTTGCGAGGCCGTGATCGACCGCAAGGCTGAGAACTACCAGTTCTGGAGCGACCCCCACACCCAGGACGAGAGCGAATGGCGTCGCTTCGGCAAACGAATCCGTGAGCTCGTCGGCGAAGACCCCGACATCGTGTTCGAACACCCAGGACGGCAGACGATGGGTGCGTCGGTGTTCGCCGCCAAACGGGGCGGGACGATCGTCACGTGCGCGGCAACGTCGGGCTACATGATCGAGTACGACAACCGCCACCTGTGGATGAAGCTCAAGCGAATCGTGTCGAGCCACTTCGCCAACTATCAGGAGGCGTGGATGATGAATCGTCTCATCAACCGGGGCGCAATCCACCCGATCCTGTCCGAGGTGTACGACCTCGAACATGTCGGCGCCGCCACCCGTCAGGTGCACCAGAACAAACACGAAGGCAAACTCGGCGTGCTATGCCTTGCGCCCAAAGAAGGCCTCGGCATCGAAGACCAAGAGAAGCGGGCCCGCGTCGGCGAAGACAAGATCTCGATGTTCCGCCACTGAGTCTTTCGCAACGCTGCCGCAGGGCCAGCAAGGCGGCCCACACAGCCGCAACCCAGCTCCGTGCAACGTGGCCGAAGCGACCCGAAGCGAAGCGGAGGCGAGCGAAGGCAGACTAAAACGGAATCAGCGTTGCTCGGTGCCAGAGCAGGTGGGCGTCGTCGAGTTCGACCGGTTTTGACAACAGGTAGCCCTGGGCATAGTCGGCGCCTAGCTGGTGGAGGTACTCGAGCTGTTCGACGGTTTCGACGCCTTCGGCGACGACGGTGAGGCCGAGCGATTCGGCCAGCGTGACCGATGCCGACACGATGGCGGTGTCTTCCCGGCTGGTGCCCAGCCCGTCGACGAAGGAGCGGTCGATCTTGAGGGTGTGGGCCATATGGAAGCGGCGCAGGTAGTCGAGGGTTGCGTATCCGATCCCGAAGTCATCGATGCTCAGATGGCATCCCATGCTGGCCAGTTCGACCAGCGATGCCGAGGCCCGTTCGAGATCTTCGACCTTCATTGATTCGGTGACCTCGAACCCGATCGAGCTGGGCTCGATGTCGTAGAACGACAGGGCGTCGGTGACCGTGGGGATCAGTGACGGGTGGGAGAGCTGTCGAGCTGAAAGATTGACCGAGATGATCGGGCTTCCTCCAGCGAGGCGTTCTGGCCACTCTGCGATCTGTCGACAGGTCTCGCGGATGACCCATTCACCGATGTCGATGATCAAGCCAGAGTCCTCGGCGATGTCGATGAACAGAGCCGGGGGTAGTACGCCGTGGCCCGGTCGGTCCCATCGAACCAACGCTTCGGCCCCGATCATCTGGCCTGAGGCGACATCGATGATCGGCTGGTAGAGCAGAAAGAGCTCGTCGTCGGCGATCGCTTCTTCGAGCGCGGTCTCGAGCTCGTGGCGAGCCGCCAACTGGCGTCGCAGCTCGGCATCGAAGACCGACACCTGATCTCGACCGGCTTCGTGAGCGGCATCGACGGCCGCTTCGGCATTCGAGAGCACCGCGGCAGGCGTCACGGCGTCTTCGGGGTGGACCAGCACAAGCCCCACCGAGGCGGTCACTTCGGCCTCACCCCCCTCAGGCAGCTCGATGGGGGCGATCACCGCCTCCCGCAGTTCCTCGGCTGCGCTGAACGCGTCGGCGTCGTCGCGACGCTGCGGGCAGATCACAAGAAACTGGTCGGGGCCGACCCGCCCGATCGTGTCCCCAACCCGGAGTACCGACCGAAGACGTTGGGAGATCTGGGTGAGCACATGGTCGCCGGCGCTGGGTCCGTGACGGTCGTTGAAGGCCCGGAATCGGTCGAGGTCGACCATCACGATCGACAGGAGGTTTCCTTCTTCGACGCCGGTGGCTGCGGTCCGCTTGGACAGGTCGATGAGCTGATCCAAGCGGTCGGTCATCAGGTCCCGGGTGGGCAGGCCGGTCAGAGGATCGTGTAGGGCTCGCAGCGCGAGGTCAGCCTCTCGCCGGCTCCGATCCATCGCCACCACTGCGAGGCGGGCGACGGCGTCGAGAACCTGCTGTTGTTCGTGCGTGGGCGAATCGTGATCGGGGTGGGCCACCGCAACCGCGCCGAGCACTTCGGTGCCATTGCGAAGCATCGGCGTCACCCATACGCAGGCGAAGCCGGCATTCTGCAGCTCGATGGCGATCTCCAGCGGCAGCGAAGCAACCGGGACGTTGCGCGGCTCGGTGAGCGGGTCATCGGCTCGGACCGCTTGGAACAGTTCGGCGAGTACGTCGGGCTTCAGACCGGCAGTGCGGACCAGATCGAACCGTGCCGAGGTGGGCTCGTGGGCGTAGGCCAACGCCATCACGACACTCCCCGCACCGAGGTACGACTCGCACCGTTCGCCGAGCTGAATGACGATCTCATCGAGCGAGCCGGCATGGGCGAGGGCGTCGAACAGTTCGGTGTGATCGATCGACGGTGCGTTGGAGCTGACCGAGTCGGGCACATCCCCGGCAGCGGGGGGGCCGAGGACACGGAACATCGACAGGTACAGCGGCCACCCATCGCTGAGCGAGGGGACGGCGAGGAACGTGGCGTGAACCGGCAATTCGGGGTCGCGTGCGGTTCGGAGCTTCATCGGCACCGAAGCCTGCTTGCCCTGGGCCACCAGTTCGGCGATCGCGTCGACCTGTTCGGGTGGGGTGGACTCGGCAAACACAGCATCGGGAGTGGCGCCGAGGAGCTCGCTGGCTGGCTGCCCGACGAGAGCAGCCAGTCCCTCGCTCACGTAGACCAGATGGGCCGAACCAGATCCTGGGTCGACCGCCGACACCATCACGCCATCGATCGAGGCTGAGAGCGGGCCGTCGAGACCAGGAGGCGGTGGTGCATGAGGTGACGGCACGGGTCAAAGACTAACGCTCTCAGACGAAACGGTCAGGGAAGCGCAAGAGATTGGTCCCGCTACCGTTTTCGGTCGTGAGACCGTCGGCCATGCGAGACCCGCTGAGCGTGGGCGAGGTGTGCGAAGGCATCCGTGAGGCCCTTCGGGACCAGTTCGGCTCCGAGGTATGGGTTCGCGGTGCGATCTCCGGGCTGAATCGTTCCGCCAATGGCCACGTGTACTTCACGCTCGTCGACCCAGACGACGTGGGGCAACGACCGAGTGCGGTGCTCGACGTTGCGTTGTTCGCCAAGTCGAAATTCAGGGTGAACGCAATCCTCAAGAAGACCGGTGCGGTGCGCATGGAAGATGGCATCGAGGTGGCGATAGGCGGCTCGATCGATTTGTACGCCCCCGCCGGTCGGGTGCAGATGATCATGAACGTGATCGACCCCAGCTACACGTTGGGCCGCCTGGCCGAAAGCCGGGACGACACGCTCAAACGGCTTGCTGGGGAGGGTCTGCTCACCCTGAACCGCGAGCGCGGGCTGCCCGCTCTGCCCCTTCGGATCGCGCTCGTCACCAGCGAAGGCTCAGCGGCCGAGGCCGACTTCATGCACGAACTCTCCGCCAGCGGGATTGCCTTCGAGGTCAGCCTGTTCGACGCCAGGGTGCAGGGATCGGACGCGCCCGCCACGCTCTCCCGGGCAATCGCCGCCGCCGGCGGATTCGACGTCGACATCGTCGCGGTGGTGCGAGGCGGAGGCGCCAAGACCGATCTGGTCGCCTTCGACCACTACGAGGTGGCAGCTGCGGTGGCGAGCTGCAAGGTCCCCGTCGTGGTCGGGGTGGGCCACGAGATCGATCGGTCGATCTGTGACGAGGTGGCTGCGATTTCGGCCAAGACGCCCACCGCCGCCGCCGGCTGGATCATCCAGCAGGTCGTCGGCTTCGACCAGCGGGTCGCTGCGGCCGGTGCTCGCCTCGCCCTGGTCGCCGACGATCAGTTGACGCGGGCTCGCCAGCGCTGCGATCTGTCGACCCGGCGTCTCGTACAGGGAACCAACCAGGTGCTGAACGGAGCCTTGGGCCGCCACGTCGGGGCCATCAACCGCCTGAGAACAGCAGCGACGGCCGCAGTGTTGAACGCCGGGCACCGTTTGGACCGCAACGATCTTCGCCGCCGCGCCGTGGATCCGGCCCGGGTGATGGCCCGGGGGTGGACGATCACGCGCGACTCACAGGGCGAGGTGATCACATCGTCGTCGCAGGTGACCGACGGCGACGCGATCACCACCCAGACCGCCGACGGCCTGATCTCCAGTACCGTCACAATCCCCGAACCCTCCACCGAACGAGCACGCGAATGACCGCCGACGCCAATGAACAGGTTTCCTACGCCGATGCGATCGACGAGGTCGAGCGCATCCTCGATGAACTCGAGAGCAGCGTGGTCGACGTCGATCATCTCGCCGACAGAGTGCGGCGAGCCTCCGAGCTGTTGAAGATCTGTCGGGACCGACTGGCGGTTGTAGAGGTCGACGTCGCCGGGTTGGTCGATGCACTCGACCCTGACGCCGCCCCTGGGAATGGCGAATGACCGCAGCTCGCCACGACTCCGAGCCTGACAACGAGCAGGCTGAGACGCCCGAGGCGATCCTGTCGGTGGCTGCGGCAACAGAGGCTCTGCTCCGCGAGATTCTCGAGACCGAGATCGCTCGGTGGAGCCGTAGCGATCTCCGGCTGGGTGAGGCGGTTGTGCTGCTCGGGAACATGGTCTTGGGCCGCGGCAAACGATTGCGGGCCGCGTTCTGCTACTGGGCCTGGGACGGCACCCGACGGTGGATCGGTGCGCCCGAACGCAACGAGGACGACGTGATGCAGGCCTGTGCGGCCTTCGAGCTGCTCCAGGCCTTCGCGCTCATTCACGACGACATCATGGACAACGCCTCAACCCGACGCGGCGTGCCCACCATCCACACCACTCAGGGTGCTCGGGTCCAACAGTTGGGCTGGCGGGGCGAGCCACGCCGTTACGGCGAGGGGGTGGCAATCCTGCTGGGCGACTTGGCGCATGCATATGCAGATCGATGTATCGGCAACACCACCGGACCGGCCCGAGCCCTTTGGGACGAGCTGCGGATCGAGCTCAACCTCGGGCAGTACCTCGACCTCCGATCCAGCGCGGCCGGCGAGAACGATCGCGCTACCGCTCAAGCCGTCGCTACCTTCAAGAGCGCCCTGTACACGATCGTGCGCCCGCTCCAGATGGGAGCCTCGCTCGCTCCCGGTTGGGAGGCCCTCAGCCCCGACGCCAAACGCCAGGCGCTCGACCGTCTCGAGGCGTTCGGACGGCCCCTCGGCGACGCGTTCCAGCTCCGGGATGACCTTCTGGGCGTGGTCGGCGATGCCAGGGAAACCGGCAAGCCGGTAGGAAACGACCTGCGGGAGGGCAAGTCGACAGAACTGCTGGCCATCGCCCTCGAACGGGCCGGTGCCGAGGATCGAAGGACGCTGGCCGCCGTGGGACATCCCGACCTCAACGAGGACCACATCAGTGCGATCGTGGACGTTCTGCATCGCACGGGCGCCATCTCCGAAGTGGAGCGGAAGATCTCCGAGCTCGTTCAACAGGCGCTTGCCACCCTTTCATCGCTCAGGATCGACCCCTCAACGCAGGTGACAATGGCGTCACTGGCCGACTACGTTGGCCTTCGCACCCACTGACCGCGTTGAAAAGACGACGGAGAGCGACACCATGCGTCCCTGGCGACCACAGAACGCAGTATTGAAGGGAACCCCCATCATGCCGATGGGGTGAGTGGTGACTGCGGCAACGACCAAAAGCGCCAGCGCGACCGATCAACCGACACCGGGTGAGGTGTTGCGGTCTTTGCGCGCCCTGAAAGAGGGCGGTTCGGTCGAGGTCAACGTGCTAACTGCATCATTGGCCGCCATCCTCACCCTGTTGCGCTGGGGTGCCATCGCCATCGGGCTCGGGTGGGCCGCGACCCAAGCATCGGGTGGAAACGTTCGGGTGGTGGCGACCCTGGCGGTGGCCATCTTCGTCGCAACGTTCCGGACCGTCATCCCGCTTCGCACCGATTCCCCCAGTCGGTCGGCCCTGATCTTCGCCATGGGAGACGTCGTCGTACTGGGGCTCGGCCTCGGCATCTCGACCGGCCTCAACAGCCCATTCGTCGGCTGCATCATGGTCTCCGTAGCCGTCGTCGCGTTCGGCTGGGGATTGCCGTTCGGAGCCTTGGCGAGCATCTTGGCATTCGCCTCGGCGGGAGTCAGCACCGTCTATTTCACCGACGACGGTTTCGGCTTCAGCCCGTTGGCCGTTCTCGCCCTGGTATGCGCCGCCCTTTTCCCAGGGATTTACCACATCAACCTCACCGACGCCGAACGGACCCGACGCCGGCTGAGCGACCAGCGGGATCGCCTGGTCGAGACCAATGAGCTGCTCGGAGCGCTCATGGACGTGGCTCGTACTCTGCCGTCCTCGCTGGATCTGGCCGACGTGCTCCGCAGCACAAGGAGCCAGCTTCAGGAGGCATTCCACCCGGACCGGCTGGTGATCCTCACCCTCGACGACACCACTCTCGACGAGCAGCTGTGGTCGACCCAGACCCAGACCCAGTTCGACCTGCCCCCCACCTTTCCCGTCGATGCGCTGCCAAGCCCTCTGTCCGACGCGGCCTCCAAGCCCGACGTACTTCGCATCAACGACCTGAGAGAGATCAGCGACCGGTCCGGCAGCGGTATGTATGCCCGATTGATCGTGAACGGTCGCGATCGCGGCCTGGTCGGAGTCGAACGGGAGGCCCGTGCGGCCTATTCACCCGGCGATGCCGTGATGTTGGGCGGCATGGCCGACGTGCTGGCGCTGACCCTGTCCAATGCCCGTTCCTTCGGACACCTCCGGTCCCTCGCAGCCGCCGAGGAACGGAGTCGAATCGCCCGAGATCTCCACGATCGCCTCGGTCAGTGGCTCACCTACATCTCGCTCGAATTGGAACGGATTCAGGCCGAGCGTGACGAACCGTCGCCCAACCTCAAATCGCTCCATGCCGACACCCAAGGAGCCATCGCTGAGCTGCGAGACACGCTTATGGAGTTGCGGGCCACCGTCGGCCCGGGACGACCTCTCGGCGTCCTTCTCGGCGAGGTGATCGATCGGATCCGGAAACGGTCGACGCTGGAAATTGACCTCACGATCCCTGAAGACCGGGAGCTCGTGCTGGGCGAAGTGGTTGAGAACGAGCTGCTACGGATTGCTCAAGAAGCGCTCACGAATGTCGAGAAACATGCAAACGCCTCCCAGGTCACCGTGGCCTGGACGATTGAACGAGGTAGGGGCACGTTGTACATCCACGACAATGGACGGGGGTTCGATCCCGCCAGGGGAATCCGAGGCAACGCCTATGGTTTGGTGGGTATGCGCGAACGAGCTGCCTCGGTTGGGGCAATCTTGGAAGTGCGCAGCTCACCCAACGAGGGAACGACGATTACTGTTCTCACCAGTCCAACAATTTCGGGAGCACACCCATGATCCGAATTCTTCTAGCCGATGACCATGCTCTTCTCCGCGACGGGCTCCGTCGATCCTTCGAAGCCGCCGGTGACGAGGTGGTCGGAGAAGCATCCACGGGAGAGGAAGCGGTGTCGCTGGCCAAATCGCTTCAGCCCGATGTGATCCTGATGGACCTCTCGATGCCGGTGATGGACGGCATCGAGGCTACCGCCCTCATCCGAGAAGCTGTCCCTGCGTGTCGCATCGCCGTGCTTACCATGCACGACGACATCGACAAGACCCGCGATGCCATCGCCGCCGGCGCCAGCGCCTACCTCAGCAAGGGCACTTCGTTCGTCGACGTCCGCGACACCGTGCTGCGGGTCGCCGACGGCGAAACCGTGCTCTCCCCCGCCCTGGCCGGTGCGATGCTCACCACCGCCAACGAGCAGCGGGCCAACGAAGATCTTCTGAGCGACCGTCAGGTGGAGATCCTCCAGGCCATCGCCGACGGCATGAGCACCAAACAAGCCGGCCGCCATCTCGGCATCACCACCAAGACGGTTCACAACCATCTGAATGCCATCTATCGCAAGCTCGACGCCCAGAGCCTCACCCATGCGGTATTGGGCGCGGTTCGACTGGGCATCATCGACCTCAACCACGAGCCCGAGAGCGTCTGACCGAGGCCGCGGTTCACCGCCGCGTCGGCTAGCCGTGGGCTTTGCTGACCAGTACCTGAGATGCTTCCAGTTGGGCGATTCGTTCGGGCGTGATGCCGATCGACCTCAACACGTCGACGTTGGACTGACCGAGCGATTCGACCGAACCATGAACCGATGGCGCTACCCCGGCGATTGTGAACGGGTGCCCGGGGAAGGCCGCCTCGCCGAGGACGGGATCGTCATGCACCACGATCGATCCTCGCTCGAGGAGATGGGGGATGTCCTTCAAGTCGGCTGGGCTGTTCACCTTGGTGCAGGGCACCCTGTGGCTCAGGAGCGCTTCGATCACCTCATCGTCGGTTGAGAACGTCGCCATCCAGCCCTCGATGATCCGATTCAGCTCCGCTCGGTTGGCCACCCGCGCCGTGTTGCCTTTGAACCTCAGATCTTCGGCCAGATCGGGCCGACCCAGCGCGTCCCACAGCTGATCGACCTGGTGCACCGTAACGATCAGGATGATCCAGCTCTCAGGTCCGGCGAAGACACCGGCGGGAGCGACCGGTTGGTAGTCGCGCCCATGACGGATCGGCACGTATTCCCCATCGGTCAGCCCGGGGGCGTGGACACCTGTCTCGTGCATATGAACCAGCGCATCGACCATCGAGATGTCGAGGTAGGACCCTTCGCCGGTCCGTTCCCGGTGGAACAACGCCGCACCGATCGCACCGAAGGCGTGAATCCCAGCGTTGGAATCGGCGATCGCAGATCCCACCAGCAGCGGCGGACCGTCCTCGAACCCGGTCATATGGGCGATACCGCTGAATCCCTGGGCGATGAAATCGAACGCCGGCCGATCGGCGAGCGGACCGGACTGGCCAAACCCTGAGATGCTCGCCATGATCAGATCCGGTTTGACGGGTACCAGATCGTCATAAGACAGTCCGTAGCGACCCATTACTCCAGGGCTGAAGTTCTCGACGACCACGTCAGCGGTAGCGACGAGATCGACTGCGATCGTTCGCCCATGGTCGATGCGGAAGTCGAGGCAGACGCTTCGCTTCCCGCGGTTCTGCTGCACATAGAACGCCGATCGTCTGTTGATCCTCGGCTGTAGGCCACGGCTGGGATCGCCGTGGTCAGGTAACTCCAGCTTGATGCACTCGGCTCCCTGTTCGACCATCAACCGGGTACAGCTCGGGCCGGCGAGGTACTGGCTGAAATCGACAATCCTGATTCCGTCGAGCAGCCCCGTCACGGCCACATCGTAGGGCGGGTGGCGACTTGGATCCGAGCTAGAAGCGTTCCCGTCGGAAGGTGAGCCGTTTGCCTCGGATAGCGACGCCTTTCATGGCGTGGATCACCTGGTCAGCACTGTCGGTGGGTACCGACACGAGGGAGAAGCCGTCTTTGATCTCGATCGGCCCGATCTGAGCACCGGCCAGTCC
>JABDJU010000025.1 GCA_013003325.1 Acidimicrobiales bacterium | reverse complement strand
CGTCTGGGGGGCGGGGTCGGATCGCTGGGGTCAGGTGGTGACGCCGACGGGTTCAAAGGAGTGGTCGGGGAACAGGATCGTTGGGTCGGCCCCCAAGGTGGCGGTCGCCACTTCGCCGAGGAGATCGCGGTAATCGGTTGTCATCGGCACGTCGCCGTTGCTGTCGCGAACCACGTCGCGATCGAGACCGGGCCAGTCGCCGTGAACCCGACCGCCGTCGATGCCGTTGCCGATCACGAGCGCCGAAGATGCCCACCCGTGGTCGCACCCTTCTGAACCGTTTTCGGCCACCCGGCGGCCGAACTCGGTGACCACCAGGGTGGTGACATCGTCGATGCCGATTTCGTCGAACCCGTCGAGCATGATGCCGAGCGTGGTATCGAGCCCTTCGAGCAGGTCTTTCATGTAGCCCTCCTCGACGTTGCCCATCCGATCGTGAGTATCCCAGCCGTCGATGCTCACCGTGATCGCTTCGATCCCGAGGTCGGCGTCAAACAGGGTCACGATGTCTTCGAACGCGGCGGCGGTTCGGTTCCGTTGCTGCGAGGCGGGAAGTCCGGCCACCACCGCCGCTGCGTCGAGGGCTTGGATCGCAGCCTGGTCGAGGTACGAGCCGGATGCGTGCAGCCCCCGCATCATGTCTTCGAGCGGGCCGGCGAAGTCGCCAGCCCGACTGAGGCCGAATGTCGAGAGCGATGTCATGCCCAGGGCCGGGAAGCCGATCAGACTCTCGTCGACATTGGCGCCAACCGTGATGGCCCGAAGCGCGCCATCGCTGCGGGTGGCACTGGCGTTGAGGTGGCGAGCCAGCCAGCCGTCGCCCAGGTCGTCGCTCCCGTCGCTGCCCCGTTCGAACAGATCTTGGGAGAGGAAGTGGCTGCGGTTGGCGGCGGGGTTGCCGACCGCAACCACCGGGGCGACTTCACCGGCGTTATACCGTGCGTGGAGGCGGGGCATCGCCGGGTGCAGCCCGAAGCGGTCGTCGAGGGGGAGTGTCGCATCGGGGTCGATGGCGATGGTGGGACGAGCGTCGTGGTAGTGGGGCTCGTCGAGCGGCACCGTGATCGACAGGTGGTCGGCGGCACCGCGCAGGAACACCACCAACAGCCGCCCGGCCGGTGACGCCGAAGCGTCGGTCGACGTTGCACTAGCCGCCGCCCCCGCCACCGTTGGAAATGCCGAAGCGAGGGAGGTGGTGGCGGCCAGGGCGGCGCCCGATCTGAGAACATTGCGCCGGCTGAGAGTGGCGGCCATATGCATGGTCCTGTCGTGGCTGGTCATCGGAAGAGGGCGGTCGGGTGGGCGAGGAAGGTGAAGGCGATGTAGGGCGTGGCTTCCTCGAGCGCCTCGCGGTCGGGTACCTGATCGAGGCCCCAACCGGTCAGGTCGCCGAGGAGCGAGAGGTGGTCGTCGGAGAGCGGCTCTTGGCGAAGCTGCTGAGCGAAGAGCTCGAACACCTGTGTCGCGGCGGAGCCGGCCGCCGCCTCGGGCAGGGCTCGCAGCACGCTGTTCACCGGCAGCCCAGGGTCGGCCAACTGAATGGCGGTGTTCCACCGGGCCAGAAGACCGCCGGCGTTCAGCCAGGCAGCGGCGCTGTCGGGGTAGCCGTCGGGGCTGGCGTAGCGGAACGGCACCTGCCCTAGATCGCGAACCATCCCGACCACAGAACCGAGTCGGGGGCCAAACTCGGGGTCGATCTCGGCCTGCATCGAACGCAGCGATTGCACCATGAAGTCCCAGGGCCGGTTGAACTTTGGAGGCGCATCGGCGAAATCGGCGTGGGTCACCATCGCCCGGATGACGGGGCCGATCTCGGAGTCATTGGCCAGCCACGCGTCGGCCATCGCATTCACGATGCCGTCGGAGGGGTCGTCGGCCACGAACCGAACCGCCAACTTTCGACTCACGAACCGTGCGGTCTGGGGGAGCTGTGCGAGGTGACGCAGGAATGACACGCCGTGCTCGAGCGGAGTGCCGACGTTGGGGCGATCCCAGCCCAGGATCGACACGTGGGCCCTGTCGTGCCGAGCGGGCCGGAACATGAACTCGAGTTCTCGGTTGAACGCCCACCCGGTCAGCAGTCGTGCCGTCGCCACGATGTCGGCTTCGTTGTAGCCGCCGTCGATGCCGACGGTGTGAAGTTCCAACAGCTCGCGGGCGTAGTTCTCGTTGATGGCGCCTACCGCCGACTGGAAGTTGTCGAGATACAGCAGCATCGCCGGGCTCTGGGCCGTGGCCACCAACAGGTCGTCGAACCGGCCGAGCGCGTACGGGCGGAAGACCTCCCGATCCATGGCGATGCGGGCGGCCGAACTGGGCGGGTTGGTCTGTGGCGTGTTGAAGTGGTCGCTCCAGAACTCGACCATGCGCTCGTGCAGCTGGGCTGGGCTGTGCACGTGCCGGTAGAGGGTGGCCGATGGCAGGGCGGTGGCGAGGCGCTGGGCATTGCCGCTGGCCCGGAAGTCGGCGAGCACGGTTGTGGTGTCCTGACCGAGCTCGGGGACGGCGTCGAGCAGCCTCTCTTCGAGTTCGTTGGTTTCGAGGGAGTCGGGGTCGAGCTGTTCGTCCAGCCATGCATTGAGGCCCATCGAACGAACCCGTTCGACATCGGCGCTGGTGGAACCGAACGTGAGCCGCCTCACGGCGTGCAGCTCGGGATCCCGACCTTCGATGGGAGGAATGTTGGCGTTGTAGTCGTCAGCTCCGCTCGGAATCGTGTCTGGCGACGTCTCGTCGACCGCGCCTCCGGCAGCCTCGTCGGCGCTGCCAGGCGTGCAGGCGGTCAGGCCGACCACACCGCCGAACAGCGTGGCCAGAGCACGCCGGCGACCGAGCACCGGCGCACTCGCACCGTGAGGGTCTACCACTGAGAGTGTCGGCTCTTCCACGTCAACATCATGCACGATCGGCCTGAATCGAGCCTGAATCTGCAGCCGAAGTAGCCTCGCCGGCATGGCCGCATCCGACGCCGAACTGTACGAGCACACCTATCCGTCACCGGAACTGGAAGCTCGACACCCCTTCGAAGAGCTGCGATTCGAACGCCTCGAACCGGAGGTGATGTCACGCCGGGCGCACGACTTCTATGCCTTGATGGACAAGCGGCGCAGCCCTCGGATGTTCGCATCCGATCCTGTGCCGGCAGAGCTGATCGAGCTGGCGGTTGCCACCGCGTCCACCGCCCCCTCGGGGGCTCACAAACAACCCTGGCGATTCGTGGCCGTGCAGGATCCCGATGTCAAGGCCAAGATCAGGGCGGCGGCCGAGGACGAGGAGCGGGTCAACTATCTCGAGAATCGGATGAACGAGGAGTGGCAGGAGGCGCTCGCACCGCTGGGCACCGATCATCACAAAGAGTTTCTCGAAGTTGCTCCGTGGCTGGTGGTTTTGTTCGAGGAGCGCTACGAGGTACGGCCCGATGGCGAGCGCCGCAAGAACTACTACGTGAAAGAGAGCACCGGAATCGCGGCTGGGGTGTTTATTACCGCTCTCCACAACATGGGCTTGGCCACCCTTACTCACACGCCGTCGCCCATGGCGTTCTTGACCAAGGTGCTCGGCCGCCCGGAGAACGAGCGACCGTTCGTGCTGTTCCCGATCGGCTACCCGCTCCCGGGTGTCAAGGTGCCAACCCTCCGCCGCAAGTCGCTCGAGGAAGTGCTCGTGACCGTGTCCTGATTGCCGACCATGATCGTTCGAACGACTGGCTATAGGGATCGTTCGATCAGCCGATGCAACAGAGGTGGATCAACGATTGGCAAAGGCACTAGAACCCGCACGTGCCGGACGGGCGGTGCGGTTGCTTGGCTCCCTGCTCCCCGGGGTTGGCCGAACGCGAGATCAGATAGCGGACTATCGAAACGAATGGACAGGGAATGCTCTGGCGGCCCTTGACACTGAACAGCCTGTGCTGGTGGCGCTCGGCGATTCGTTGAGCCAAGGGATCGGAGCCACGTCGATACGCGCCAGCTACGTGGGGCTCGTCGCTCAACGGCTTCGAGATCGAGGCTGCGAACCGTTTGGGATCGTCAACCTGTCGCGGTCGGGAGCCACAACCGACGATGTGCTCAACGTTCAGCTACCCGCCCTGGCAGCGATCGACCACTCGCTGATCGCCGCAATGGTGACGGTGGGAAACAACGATCTGCTTCGCTCAGCTCGGGTCGGCGCCGCGAAGAAACGTTTGTCCAGCTTGATCGAAGAACTTCCCGCCGGTGTTGTCGTGGCCACCATCCCAGACGCTCGAAGCCAGTTGGCCAAGGCGGTCAATCGACACATCCGGTCCGAGGCCGCACGG
>JABDJU010000014.1 GCA_013003325.1 Acidimicrobiales bacterium | reverse complement strand
ACCCTGGCCGGAGTGCTCGAAGGGCTCACCCGCATGGCGTTGGGTCGGCACTGGCCCCTCGACATCGTCGCCGCACTACCTATCGGTCTCGTGGTCGCCCTCATCGTCGGGAGGGCGGTCATCGCCCTGTCGGTGCTGGCCGATCCGGCCGGGCAGCACTAGCTCAGCCGGTCGTCGCCGCTGCCATCGCTTGGTCGATGCGGCGGAACAGCGGACGGGCGACAAACAGCAGCGAGCCGACCACGGTCCCGGACAGCACATACACCCACTGGGGACCCCATGCCTGGGCCACGAGGCCGCCGACGACCGCACCGAGCGGTTGGATGCTCCACGCAATGAAGAGGTAGGCGGTCATCATCCTGCCGAAGATCTGATCGTCGACCAGCCTCTGCCGCACCGTTCCGCTGATCACGTTCCAGGTTGGATCGGAGATGCCGCCGAACAGAACCGCCACCACAGCCAGGGGGACAAAGGTGGAGAAACCGAAGAGGAACGCTTGCACCGAGAACGCGACAACGCTCACTTTCATGCTCGTTCCATGGCTGGTCTTGTTGACCAGCGTCAGCACAAAGAACGACATGGTCACCGACGCCAGGGCGTCGACCGACAGCAGCAGGCCATACTGAAACTCACTGAGCCCGAACCGCTCGGTAGCCAGGATCACGAAGATGGCGTTTCCCGCCTCACCCACGAACGCGAAGGCAGCGACGGTCAGGGCCAGCGGCCGCAGCACGGGGTGGTTCCAGACGTACTTCAGTCCAGCGGTCATCTGCGTGCCGAACGATCCGCGGTCGGGGTCGGCCTCTGGCTTGTACGACCCTTCGAGGATCGCCAGCACACCGGCGGTGACGACGTACAAGCCGGCGGCGGCGAAGAACGGGGCCGAGGGGTCGAGCTGGAAAAGGAATGCTCCGACGGGTGGACCGATGAACGCGTTGGAGACGGTTTCACTGGCCCGCAGCCGGCTGTTCGCCACTTCGAGGTCGGATGATGCAACCACATCGCGCACGACCGCTGGCAACCCGCCGTCGGTCAGCACCTCACCCATCCCGACCACGAAGGCGACACCGGCGACGATCGGGATCGTGGCCGATCCACGGGCGACGGCGACGGCTATCGCGATCAACGCTGACGCCCGAGCCAATTGGGCGACGAGGGCGAGGTGACGTCGATCGACTCGATCGATCACCACGCCTGCCGGCAGGCCGATCGTGACAAAGGGTAGGACGCGAAACGCAGCAACCAGGGCGACCAAGCGTGCATCGTCGGTCAGCCCGATCGCCAGCAGGGGAAACCCGACCAGGGTCAGCCCATCACCCAGGTTCGATGTGGTGAAGGCCGACCACAACCTCCAAAACCTCGAACCCAACACCGATGTCACGACCCGAGCCTATGGTTCGGCCCGCCGGTCGCCGGTGAGATGTCGACGTAGCGGGTGCTGCTAGGTGATGTAGAGGCGCCCGTCGGACTCGGTCACCGGTTGCACGCCAAGGGGCTGGCGGATCGGCTTCCTGGTCGGGTCGCCGGTTCGTAGATCGAATCGGCCATTGTGTTTGGGACATTCGAGTTCACAGCCCAACACCAAACCCATCGAGAGATCGGCCTCGCCGTGGGTGCACCGGCGGTCGGCGAGCACGTGATCGCCGTCCTCGGTTCGCACCAGCACGAAGTCGACCCCGGCGATCTGAACGGCGCGAAGGTCGCCCGGCGCGAGGTCAGCAGGCCCGAGATCGGTCCGGCCGCTGTCGCCGGCCCACTCGGTCACCTGGACGATCTGGGCCCGCCGCCCGGGTACATCAGGTATGTGGCGATTCTGGATCTCCCAGTCGGGATCGACGTTCTGATGCCGGAACGCTTCGATGATCTCGGCGTAGGTATGGAGCGTGCTCGGATTCGGTGGCGGCAGCTGATCCTTGATCTCCTCATGCAGCTGGGGTAGCGCGTAGTAGGGGACCGTGGGGAACATGTGGTGTTCGATGTGGTAGTTCATGTTGAGGTACAGGAAGCGGAACACCGGGTTCATCAACACGGTGCGGGTTGAATACCGGTGGTCGAGCACGTTCTCCTGCAGGCCGGCGTGTTGGGTAATGCCGAAGAAAATGTAGAACCACGCCCCGTAGAGCGTGGGGCCCCCGACGAACAAGACCGGCCACGGCGTCCACGTCACGAGCGAGGCGACGATTGCCGCCGCCCAAATGAGCGCGTACACCCGAGCGTGGCGAATGAGCCGGCGGTGATCCTCCGGCGGCACGAGCTCGATGGTGTTCTCATCTAACCGGCCGAATGCGGTCTTGACTGTCCCGAGCATGGCGACCGGACCATTCTTGACGTTTGAGAACAGCAGCGCCGCCGCCGTAAACGATGGTGGCCTCGGGAACACGATCTCGGCGTCCCGCCCTCGAATGATCGTGTCCGTGTGATGCCGGAAGTGTGACCAGCGCCAGAACAGGGCCTGACGGTTGAGCATGAAGCTGGCCGGGAAATAGAACAGATCGTTGAGAAAGCCGCTGCGAAACGCCGTCCCGTGGCCGCATTCGTGCCAGCGAGCGTCGGCCGCCCCTCCGGTGAGGGCCCCGTACAGAAGGAACGCCGGTATGGCCCACCACGAATCCCGGACGGTCCAGGCCAAGAGGCCCGAACCGATGATCAGTGCGATCCACAGGGCCATGTCGACCGCCGCCCGACCGTTGGTACGCACCGAGAGTTCGGCCAGCCGTTTGGGGTCGATGTCGGCCTGGAACCAGCGACCGTTGGCAAGGCCATTCTCGAGCGCCGCCGCCGCTTCAACGCCGGTCAGCGAGTAGTCCCTGAGGGTGGTCTGGACCGCTGTCATAGCGCGAGCGTAGTTTGGGGCCGCCTGCGGGTACCAGGTAGCCGTGTCTAGAGACCCGTGTCGCGGTGAGGCTGGAGCCGATCGGCAGCCGCCTCGGTGAATCGGTCGAGAATCATCGCCAATGCGACCAAGGCAACGGCTACCTCGAATCCGAGTCCAAAGCGGCTTCGCTTGAGGACGACAACGGTCTCGAACCCGAGTCCGCCGCCACCGACGAGGCCGGAGATGATGACCATGGCGAGCGACATCATGATCACTTGGTTGACGCCGGCCATGATCGTCGGAGCAGCTAGCGGGATGCGAACCCCGAGAAGCGTCTGACGAGGCGTCGCCCCGAACGTCCGCGACGCCTCGAGGCTTTCGGTTGCGACCTCACGTATGCCGAGTGCGGTGATCCGTACCCCGGGCACCATCGCATAGAGCACGGTGGCCATGATGCCCGGCACGACCCCGACGGTGAAGAAGATCACGGCCGGGATGATGTAGACCAGCGACGGAACGGTCTGGAGCCCGTCGAGTATGGGACCCAGCGCGGCCTCGATCCTAGGACGGCGGCCGGCCCAGATGCCGATTGGCAGCGCCAGCGCCAGCGCCATTGCTGATGCCAGGAGAACCTGCACCAGCGTGTCGATCGACAATTCCCACAGCCCGAAGAGTCCGACCAGCACCAGCGACGAGGCGGTGAAGAGAGCTAGCCCCCAGCCCTTCATTCGCCAGCACGCCCAGGCGCCGACGAACACCACCACGGGCCAGGCCAACGTGTCTGTCAGAAGGTCTCGGGCTGGCAGGTACAGCCACGTGACGATCGAGTCGCTGAGCGGCCGGGTGAGCCAGCGGAGGTTGTCGCGAATCCAGGTCACGACGTCGTCGACCGGGTCAAAGAGCGTCCAGTCGAAGACCTCGGGGAACGATCCGGCCCCCACCACGCGCCCGAGCAACGCTCCGACGGCGAGGATACCGAGGCCGACCAGGGTCACGTTTCGAGGGTGCCGTTTCAGCGGATCACGCTCGGCAGCTGACCGCCAGATCCGGTCGAGCACCATGGCAACAGCCATGATGGCGAGCCCTGCCGCGATCCCTCTTCCGGTCCGCCGCTGATTGAGGCTCTGGAGCACCGGCGACCCCAGCCCGCTGGCCCCGACGAGCGTTGCCAGCACCACAACACCCAGCGCCAGCATGATCGTCTGCGAAAGGCCGGTGATGATCGACGGGATCGCCATCGGCAGCTGGACCTTCGTTAGTGTCTGCCTCCGCCGAGCGCCATACATCTGGGAAGCCTCAACCGCCTGAGGGGGAACGGTTCGAATGCCCAACGTTGTCAGCCTCACGACCGGTGGGAGGGCGTAGATGAGCGTCGCCACCGCCCCGGGCACGTTTCCGATGCCGAAGAGCATGAACAGGGGAAGAAAGTACACAAACGCCGGGACGGTCTGCATGATGTCGAGAAAGGGTCGCAGGATCGTCTCGAACCCCGGCTTGAGGGCGGCGAGAATCCCGAGGGGCAGACCGATCACGACGGCCAGCAACACCGCTGCCGACATGAGACCGAGGGTTTGCATGGTCTCGGTCCACAGCCCGATCACCCCGGTGTACGCCAGCGCCACCGCCACCGTGATCGCCGCTCGGTACATGCGCACGCGGGCTGGGATGGCGGCGGCTGCGGCGATGACCACGAACCAAGGAACCCACAGCAAAAAGTCGCTGATGCCGGTGATGATGGCGTCGATACCTCTGCTGAGAGGGGAGAAGAACGCGGTGAACACGGGGTGGGTCGATCGGTTGGATCTGAGCCAGTCGCCGGCGTCATCGATCGGCGATTCAAACGTCGAATCCCATCGAGCCGGGAAGGCGTCGTCGCCGGAGAACAGCAACTGCAGGGCCAGAGCGCCGACGACCAGTCCTGCCAGCGGAAGCCACCTACGGACCTCGCTCCGCAGGCCTACGGTGCCGACCGGGGGAGACGCAGCAGTCATCGCGCCGAGGCGAGGATCTGGGTGACCGCGTTGCGATCGACCACTCCGACTGTGCGTCCGTCGGCATCGCTGACGCCGATCGGGTCGTCCCCTTCGAGCAGGAGCGGTAGCAGCGATTCCACGGTGGCCGAGGCCGGCACCGATCGGGTTCCAGACGTGGTCTGGGTCTGCATCACGTCGCCGGCGGTGAGCACCTTGATCTTGGGCACGTCTTCAGTGAATTCCCGCACGTAGTCGGTGGCCGGTGAGGTGATCAGTTGGCTGGCGGTGCCGACCTGATCGAACACCCCGTCCTTCATGATGGCGATCCTGTCGCCGAGCTTGATGGCCTCTGCGAAGTCGTGGGTGATGAACACGATCGTGCGCTGAAGGGTGTGCTGCAGATCGAGCAATTGATCCTGCATATCGCGGCGGATGAGCGGGTCGAGGGCGCTGAACGGTTCGTCGAAGAACAGGATTTCGGGGTCGACCGTGAGGGCTCGAGCGAGACCCACTCGCTGCTGCATTCCACCCGACAACTGGCCGGGATAGTGATGCTCGTAGCCTTCGAGTCCGACCTCGGCCAGAACAGCACTGGCCCGCTCGTGCCGCTCCGCCTTGGCCATCTTCTGGATCTCGAGACCGTAGGCCGCGTTGTCGATGACGGTCCGGTGGGGAAACAGCCCGAAGTGTTGGAAGACCATCGAGAGCTTCTGCCGACGGACCTGCCTCAGCGCTGCTTCGTCCATCGCGGTGAGATCCTCGCCGTCGAGGAAGACGCTCCCGGCCGTCGGGTCGGTGAGTCGCGCCAGGCACCGGACGAGCGTGGACTTCCCCGAGCCCGACAGACCCATGACCACGAATGTCTCGCCCCGGGTGACCGCCATCGAGACATCCTTCACTCCCACTGTGCAGCCGGTGGCCTCGAGAACCTCTTTTCGAGACGCGCCATCCCGGGAGAGTTCAACCGCCTGATCGGACTTGGAACCGAACACTTTCCAGATGCCGCGTGCTTCCAGGCAGGTCTTGTCGGCAGCACTCTCCACAGAGCACTAGGGTACTCAGCACGGGAAATCGGTGCCGTAGAGAGGGGATTCCAGATGATCAAGAAAATGTTCGCAATTGTGGCCGCGGGGGCTTTGCTCGTGGCCGCCTGTGGCTCGGACTCCGATAGCGCCGGCGGAACCGACGACAGCAAGGAGACCATCACCTTGATCGTCAACCCGTGGTCCGCTTCGCGCCTCAACGTCGAAGTGGCCAAGAACATCATCGAGAGCGAACTCGGGAATCCGGTGGAGATCTCCGAGGTCGACGAGAACGACGCGATGTTCACCGGCATGGCCGACGGCACTTTGGATGCAGTGCTGGAGATCTGGCCGTCGGGGATCACCGATGCCGAGAACAAGTTCTTCGAAGACGGTTCGGTGGAACAGCTCGGCGATCTCGGCGCGATCGGTCGCATCGGTTGGTTCGTGCCCCGATATGTGATCGAAGACAACCCCGATTTGGCCAGTTGGGAAGGCTACAAGGATCCGGCCAATGCAGCGCTCTTTGCCACGGCCGAGACCGGCGACAAGGGCCGCTTCCTCGGAACCGATCCCAGTTACTCCGAGTTCGACGCTCAGATCATCGAGAATCTCGAACTGCCCTTCGAAGTGCAGTTCAGTGGTTCCGAGCCCGCCACCGTTGCCGAACTCGACTCCCGGGTGGCGGCTGGCGAGCCGATCCTTATGTACTGGTGGGAGCCCACCGCCGCGGTCTCGAAATACGACCTGGTCAAGGTAGCCCTGCCCCCCTTCACCGAGGAGTGCGGAGCGTCGCAGGCGTCGGGCGACGGTGGGGTCGACTGCGACTATCCAGAAGATCCGATCATCAAGGCAGCCTCGGCTCAGCTCAAAGACAAAGACCCAGACGTGTATGCCTTCTTGAAGGCGTTCAGCCTGTCGAACGAAGACCAACTCTCGATGCTGCCGGCCATGGAAATCGACGGCGAGGACCCAGCTGATGTTGCCGCCGAGTGGGTCGACGCCAATGCCGACAAGTGGAAGGCCTGGTTGCCCTCGTAGGTGGAGTCGCTCACCCATCAGGCCCGGCATCTCCGGTCTCTGCTCGAGAATCCACAGGTCAATCTCGATCGCGTCGCAGCTGCGATCGCAGTCGGGGTCGACTCCGATGCGCCGCCCGAGTTCGCACCGTTGCAGGCGATCGATTCCCTCGCGGCGAGCGCGCCGGAGGTGCGCGGCTCAGCCGATGTGATGGCCTTGGTGTTCGGTTCGCTCGGCTTCGCCCCCAACGTCACCAGCTATTACGCATTGTCCAACTCGCTGCTGCACCGAGTGCTCACCACGCGGGTCGGGAACCCGATCACCTTGGCCATCGTTGCGATCGAAATCGCCAAGCGGCTCGGAATCAAACTGGTGCCGGTCGGCATGCCCGTTCACTTCCTCATCGGTGAGGCGTCGAAGGTCGGGGGACAGCCCGACCGGTGGTTCGACCCGTTTGCGGCCGGCCGTGCCCTTTCCGCCGATGACGCCCGAGCGATCTTCGAATCGATCGCCCCCGATGGGTCTCAATTCAGCAAGTCGATGTTGCGCGAGACCCCCCGCAACTTCGTGGCGGCACGGATTCTGGCCAACATCAAGAACGCTGCGATCAGAGCGGGCGACATCCCCGCGTTCGTCGCCGCCAGCGAGCTGGTTCTGGGGCTGCCCGGCTCCGGTGTAGGGGAGCGCCGCGCCCTCGTGCGAGCGCTGGCGTCGAGTGGTCGGCACGATCGAGCGGTCGAGATCTACAAGTGGCTGGCTGCCAACGACGCCGAACACGAGCTCGAGCATCGGCAGGCTGCCACGCGTCATGCCGCTCATCGAAACTGATGCCGAACCGAATCGGGGTCAGACCCCAATCGGGGATTGGCCTGGCACAGTAGAGGCCATGGCAGCGGTTCCTCATGTGGTCATCGTCGGTGGTGGCTTCGGCGGTGTCGAGGCCGCCAAGGGTCTTGCCGGCGCCGACGTACGCGTGACCCTGATCGACCGGCGAAACCACTTTCTGTTTCAGCCGTTGCTCTATCAGGTCGCCACCGCCGGATTGAGCCCTGGCGACATCGCCGCACCGATCCGATCGATCCTGCGCCGCCAGGACAACGCCACCGTGCTCCTCGGCGAGGTCGTTTCGGTCGACCCTGAGCGGTCGGTGGTGAGCATGGACGACCACTCCGAGCTCTCCTACGACTACCTCATCCTCGCTGCTGGCACCCGTCACTCCTACTTCGGTAACCACGGGTGGGAGGAGCATGCTCCCGGTCTGAAGAGCGTCGAGGATGCGCTCGAGATCCGACGCCGGGTACTGATGGCGTTCGAACGGGCCGAACGGGCATCCTCCGAGGCCACCCACGACGCGGAACTCAGCTTTGTCGTTGTCGGTGGCGGACCGACCGGGGTCGAGATGGCCGGAGCGATCGCTGAAATCGCCTTCAAAGTGATGCGCCGCGACTTTCGCCGGATCAACCCCGAACACGCCAGGGTGATCCTGCTCGAAGGGGCGGATCGCATTCTCCAGTCGTACCCGACGTCGCTGAGCCGCAAGGCTGAGCGACAGCTCCGCAAGCTCGGTGTCGAGGTTCGAACCGAAACCCTGGTCGAGGGCGTCGATGCCGCCGGAGTCGATACCAGCGGTGGTCGTATCGAGACCCGCACGATCGTGTGGGGTGCCGGCAACGAAGGTGCTCCGGTGGGCGCCACGCTGGGAGCAGAGACCGATCGGGCCGGCCGGGTCGTCGTCGAATCCGATCTGTCGATTTCCGGTCACCCCGGTGTGTTCGTGATCGGTGATCTGGCGGCGGCACGATCCGGGGGCAAGCCGGTTCCCGGTGTCGCCCAGGGTGCGCTGCAGGGTGGCGCCCATGCCGCCGACTGCGTCCGAGCCGATCTTGCCGGTCGGCCTCGCCGCGCCTTCCGCTACCGCAACAAGGGCGAGCTGGCCACGATAGGGCGATCCTCAGCGGTCGGGGTGATCAAGGGAGTCCGTCTGTCGGGTTGGATCGCATGGATGGCCTGGTGGTTGGTGCACATCTTCTTCCTGATCAGCTTCCGGAGTCGGGCGATCGTCCTGTTCAGCTGGAGTTGGAGCTACCTCACCTTTCAACGGGGAGCCCGGCTCATCACCACCGCGTGGCGGTCGGCGCCATCGGATTCACCCCACTAGGTCACCGTCGGGATTGAGCCATACGCTGGGGGAGTGTTCCCCCAACGAAGACTTCGACGCATGCGTCGCACCGAGGCGTTGCGCCGAATGGTGGCCGAGACCACCCTCACCACCGACGACCTGATCGCCCCGCTGTTCGTGAGCGAAACCCTCGCCGAACCACGAGGAATCCCGTCACTTCCCGGCGTGGTGCAACACACCCAAGATTCGGTTCGGGCCCAAGTCGAAAGGCTGGCCGGTTTGGGAATCCCGGCCGTGATCCTCTTCGGCCTGCCCGCCGCGAAGGACCCCACCGGATCCGAGGCCGCCAACCCCGACGGCGTCGTTCAGGTGGCGCTATCCAATCTCCGCTCCGACATGGGCGACGACATCGTGCTCATCGCCGATCTCTGTGTCGACGAATACACATCACACGGCCACTGCGGGATCGTGACCCCCGGCGGCGCCGTCGACAACGACGCCACCCTCGAGCTGTACGCCGACATCGCGTTGGCCCAGGCCAACGCCGGCGCCGACATCTGCGCTCCGTCGGGAATGATGGACGGGCAAGTTCTTGCCATCCGCGACGCCCTCGACTCCGAAGACCACACCGACGTCGCCATCATGGCCTACGCCGCCAAGTACGCCAGTTCCTTCTACGGCCCATTCCGCGACGCAGTCGATGTCACCATCGCCGACGGGGGTGACCGCAAGGGCTATCAGCAGGATTACCGCAACGCCCGGGAGGCCGTCGAAGAGATCAACTTCGACATCTCCGAGGGCGCCGATCTGGTCATGGTGAAGCCGGCGCTGGCCTACCTCGACATCGTGGCTGCGGCCCGAGCGGTGACCAACGTGCCGGTGGCGGCCTATCACGTGAGCGGTGAGTACGCCATGGTCAAGGCGGCTGCGGCGAACGGCTGGATCGACGGCGACGCGGCCATGTTCGAGATCCTCACCAGCATCAAGCGAGCCGGCGCCGACCTGATCCTCACCTACTTCGCCGCCGATGTTGCCGAAGCGCTCCGATGAACAACACCAACGAATTCGTCTTCGAGGCCTCCAAGCGGGTGCTCGTCGGCGGGGTCAATAGCCCGGTGCGAAGTTTTCGTTCGGTCGGAGGCACCCCGTACGTCGTCGACCGGGGTGAGGGACCCTTCATTATCGACGTCGAGGGCAACCGTTACATCGACTACGTACAGAGCTATGGTCCCTCGATCCTCGGCCACGCCCATCCCACCGTGGTGGCGGCGATCACCGCCGCCGTCGAACGGGGTACGAGCTACGGCGCCCCGACCATCGGCGAGCTGGAACTGGCCGAGCTGGTCGCCGACCGGATCGCCGGCCTCGAGATGATGCGCATGACCTCCAGCGGCACCGAGGCTGCCATGTCGGCCATCCGGCTGGCGCGAGGAGCCACCGGACGATCCAAGATCGTGAAGTTCGATGGCAACTACCACGGACACGTCGACGCACTGTTGGCCCGGGCCGGCTCCGGCGTACAGAATCAGGGGCTGAGCGGCTCGGCCGGCGTGCCCGACTCCGTCGTTGCCGACACCATCGTGGTGCCCTACAACCAGGTACCTACGCTCTCGACCGACATCGCCGTGGTGGCTGTGGAGCCGATCGCCGCCAACATGGGCCTCGTGCCGCCCCTCCCCGGGTTCCTCCAGGGCCTGCGGGACGAGTGCGATCGGGTCGGAGCAATGCTGCTGTTCGACGAGGTGATCACCGGGTTCCGGCTCGGCTACGGCGGTGCCGAGGAATGGTCGGGCGTCACTCCCGATGTGTGGGCCTTCGGCAAAGTGATCGGTGGCGGCCTCCCCGTCGGTGCGTTCGGGGCGACCCGTGAGGTCATGAGCCATGTCGCTCCCCTCGGGCCGGTCTATCAGGGAGGGACCCTCAGCGGGAACCCGCTGGCGGTGGCGGCCGGGCGTGCCACCCTCGAACTTCTCGACCGTTCCGCATACGCCGAACTCACCGCCATAGCCGAGCGGCTGGCCGAGGGCATCCGCAGCGCGTTCGTGCCCACGTCGATCCCGATTCAGGTGCCCCAGGTCGGTCCCCTGCTCGGCTTCTTCTTTAGCGATCGGCCGGTGGTCGACAACGACGGAGCCACCGAATCCGCCGAGACCGGCCACTTCGGGCCGCTGTTCCACGCCCTTCTCGCCCAGGGCATCGCGCTGGCTCCCGGCCCCTACGAAATCATGTTCCCCAGCCTGGCC
>JABDJU010000011.1 GCA_013003325.1 Acidimicrobiales bacterium | reverse complement strand
CTCCTGGGCCGCTGGCGTTTCTGTTGTCGCTGCCGTGGCTCGTGCTCACAGGCTTGATCGCGCTGGCAGGAACCTTCCGCTTCCTCACCCGCCCCTCGATCAGCACACCGATGGTGGCGATGGACATCGGGCTCGTGATGATCGGCGTCACGGGCCTCACCCTGACGCTCAGGCATCTCGGCATCGGCGAATCGGCCAACGCCGACTATCGATCGATCGCCTTCCTGGTGCCGGTCATCGCCGCCGAAAGTGTCCGGCAGCGCAACGCTCGCTGGTGGCTCGCACCTCTCCTCGCCGTTGCCGTTCTCGCAAGCGCGATCGCTATCGCCTTCTACGACGGCCCGGTCGAGCTAGCCGCCTACGGCGTATTGGCGCTCAGCTGCGGGGTCACCGCAGTGCTGCTCATCCGTGTCGGAGCCGATCAGCCGAACAGGAACCAGGCATCGCTGCTGACCGCGGGCGTGCTCGCCGGCCTCGGGGCGGGGTTTCTTGCGGCGGGCAGAGCCTTCGCCTACTTCGAGGTCACCGGCGACGTCATCGAATGGATGCAACGCCTGGACGGTCCCCTCGTCGCCGCCGGACTGGCCGCCCCCGCCCTTGTAGGGCTCGTGATGCTCCCGGCCGATCCACCACGGTCGCAGCGCCGGACCTTCTTCCATGTCGGACCGCCGACCAAGGAACAGCTCAGCCGACTGGTGGAAGAACTCGAGGAGGGCACCTCCAAGGCGGACCTCAACCCCCTCGCCGACGAGCCGCCGGTCGGATATCGGCTCCATCGGATCACCCGAGCTGTGCCTGACTTCGAGAACTCGTGCGAGGCGCTGTGGACATGGGCCGGCCATGAGGCGGCCGGTATCGAGCTGACGCCCGAGCAGCCACCAATTCTGATCGGCAAGGAGTTCGTATCCACCGTCCCGCTCGGCCCGTTTACGATCACCACCACCGGTCGGGTCGCCGCACTGATCAGCGACACCGACCACTACGGGTTCGTGTACTCGACACTCGATCACCATCCGCTCATCGCTACCGAGGCGATTATCCTCGACAAGTCGACTGGCCGACCGACGATCACGATCTCGACGATCTGGCGGGCCAACTGTGTAGCGGCCAAGCTGATCCGGCCGTTCTCCGACAAGGTGCTCGGCCGCCTGGTCGGCGGCTACATGAATGGAATCGCCGAGGCCGAGGCGGCCACGATCGGGGCTCGGATGATGGACGTCATGTCCGACATGAGCAAACGTCAATACGAGGTGTCCAGGGATGCCATCCGGGCCGAATCGACCCTGGCGATGCGAACCACCACCGACGTCCTCGACGAAGAAGTGTCGACCCAGCCCCTCAGCGAATTCGAGGCCCTTTTTGCCCGGCCATTGCGGGGCCCGGAAGAAGAGAACCCACTCGTCTAGCGTTCCCCGCACCGGTGCGGCTACGGGGCGAGCGAGTTCGAACCTGGACCTTCATAGGCGCCGAACTCAGGCGACCCAGTCGGCGAGGCCTCCCCTGGGGCCGATGCTGGGGTGTCAGTCCCAGCACGAGGCACCCGCTTCTCACCAGGGTCGTATGAGCCCCCCCATACGCTACTGGGGCGATCCACCGGGCTTCGCTCGGTGCGAGGGACAAGCTTCTCACCGGAATCGTGCGCAGAGCGTGGAAGATGCGGCAGTCGATGCGGATCTACCAGATTCGTGCGGATTTCGGGTTGGGCTGCCGAAGCCACCTCGGCTCTAGTGGTGTCATCGTTGAGCGCCAGCTGGCCTTGAACGCCTCCGCCGCACGCCGCGATCAGAAGGGCGGTACCGGAAGCAAAGACTGCAACCGATCTGAATGAGGGCACGGTTCGGCGATGCCGGACCGGCGTGGTTTGGGTTGTGTGGGCCGCATCGGTTGGCTGCTGCGGTCCCCTGATGTCGTTGGTAGGCATGATGTCTCCTGTTGTGAGAGCACCTCGGAGATCGGGGTGCACAACAGGAGAGGGCGGTGACGCGCCTCTGATACAAAGTTTCTGAAAAGGTCGGCCTACTGGGCGGCGACCAGGATGCGTTCGGCGGTGAACGCGCTGACGCCGACAACCGCACCGCCCACGTCGATCGTGGTGGTTCCGTCGGGCGAACTCGCAATCACCGCCGCCGTGACGCCGGGAACGATCTCGTTGGTTTCGAGAAACTCGAGCAACCCGGGCGTGAACTCCAACTCTTCGGGAATACGGGTGATCACGGCTTTGGCACCGGTGTCGAGCGACGCCAGGGCGACCAACTCAGGTTCCACATAGCCCGAACCGGGAATCGGGTTTCCGTGCGGACAGGTGGTGGGGTCGTCGAGTTGGCGAACGATCGCGTCTTCTACCGCAGGGCTGATGACGTGTTCCCACTTGCCCGCTTCGTGATGGGCTTCAGCCCACGACAGGCCGAGCATGTCGGTGAGAAAGCGTTCGGCGAGGCGGTGCCGACGAACCATGGTGGTGGCCAGCGACCGTCCGGATTCGGTCAGCTTGATCTCGTGTGAGTCGACCCGCACCAGACCTTCGTCGACCAGCCGCCTGACCATCTCCGAGACGGCCGGGCGAGACACCTCGAGTCGCTCAGCGATCCGAGCCTGGATCACCCGCTGGCCGTCTTCTTCGAGTTCGAAGACGGTTTCACAGTACTCCTCGAACGCCGGATGGTGCTCCGGGGAGACGTACTCAGCCATGATCGGATTCTAGGCTCGGCCCGCAAGACCCTGCGAGGCCGACCGTGCGGGCGTTGACGCAGATCATTGGTGAGGCCAGACCGGGACGCTGGCTCCGGAGAAGACGACCTCAACCCGGTCGTCGACTCCGAACTGGGCATACAAAGCCCGCACCATGGCGGTGGTGCCGTCGTCCATCAATACGTCGTAGCGAACGTCGTGGCCGTAGTACTCGATGTCGACCACCACCGCGCTGTTGCCCGGCCGCAGGCCGAGCTGTTCGGGCCGGACGATGGCGGTGGCCGGTCCGGACGGCACGGCCGTGCCGTCGTTGCGATGGGCCGGCAGATGGCCGAGCGGAGTGGCGATTTCGCCGTTTTCGATGTAGCCCTCCAGTCGGACGCCGTCGCCAACGAACTCGGCAACCCAGGGCGAGGCCGGCCGTTCATAAAGTTCGGCCGGGGTACCGACCTGCTCCACGAACCCGTTGAGCATCACGGCGATCTGCTCACCTATCGCGAAGGCCTCCTCCTGATCGTGGGTCACCACGATTGTGGTGATGCCCAACGAAGCGATCAGCCGTTTCACGTCGCGGCGGATCTGCACCCGCAACCCGGCATCGAGGGCAGAGAACGGTTCGTCGAGCAGGAGTACCGAGGGGGCCGGTGCTAAGGCTCGGGCCAACGCCACCCGTTGCTGCTGGCCGCCCGACAGGGTGCCTGGCATTCGGGAGGCATAGTGCTGCATGTCGACAAGACGCAACATCTCGGCGGCCCGCTGCTCGGCGTCGGCGTACTCCCGCAGGCCAAAGCGCACGTTCTGTTCGACGGTGAGGTGGGGAAACAAGCCGCCCTCCTGGAAGACCATGCCGACCCGGCGCCGCTCCGGGGGAACCATCACACCCGGGCCCGACACCGTGGTGTCACCGACGCTGATCTTGCCCGTCGTCAACTCCTGCAACCCGGCGATGGCCCGCAGGAGGGTGGTCTTGCCACAGCCGCTGGGTCCGAGCAGCGCCAGCACCTCGCCCGCCTTCAGTTCGAGCGATGCATGGGCGACCGCAGGGACCGAACCGAGGTTGACCGACACGTCTTCGAGCACCACCGGCTCGGGGGTGAGGGCCCGCCGAACGGCTGGTGATGGGGCAGGTACAACCACGGTGTCAAGGGTACCGAACATCAGGGTCATGGAACGAGGCCGATCATCGCTGTCGGATCACGTCGGACCGGCGCAGAACCAGCAGCCAGGTGAGACCAGCCGACAGCGCAACCAGCAGCAGACCGCCGACCCCGACTTCGGCGTAGAAGCCATCTTCGTAGGAACCCCACACCTCGGTGGCGAGGGTCCTGAAGCCGGTGGGGGCGAGCAGCAGGGTCGCCGGCAACTCCTTCACGGTCGAGAGGAGCACCAGGCCACCACCCGATACGAGCGAGGGTCGCATCAGCGGGAAGTCGACGGTGGTCAGACGCCGTATCTTCGATGGCTCGAGGAGCCGGCTCGATTCGCGCATGCTCTGTGGCACGGCGCGGATCGAATCCTCACCGGCGCCGAGAGCCTGGGCACCGAAGTGAACGACATAGGCCGCGATCAGCAACGGAAGGGTCTGGTAGAGCACGCCGAAGACCGGGGCATTCAACGTCCAGAACACCAGCGACAGCGCAATCACAAGGCCGGGGACAGCGAATCCGGCTACGACCGCGATCGACGCGATGTCGCCCGCTCTGGATCGGTGACGCACCAGGAGAGCGGCCAATGGCAACACGGTGGCAACCGCGACGATGGCGGTGAGAACTCCGACGCCGGCGGTGTTCCAGGCCGCCTCGAGCAGACCATCGAAGCCCACCCGACCGTCGGCGATCCCCCGCCACGCCCACGTGGCCAGACTGGCGATCGGAACCAACAATCCAAACAGGCACACCACCGCGACGAAGCTGCCGGCTCCTGCCCGCCATCGTCGGAGCTTTACCGGTCTAATGGCGTGCACCCGCACCGGGCCGGCTTCTTCAGCGTGGCTGTGTTGTGAGCGTTCCAGCATCACGACGACCAGCGCCAGCGCGATCAGCAGCAGCGATGCGGTGAACGAGGTGGCCCGATCGCTCAGCCGGGTTGCGAAGATGACCCGGGTGAGGGTGTCGTAGCCGAGCAACTGCACCGCGCCGAACTCGCTGACCGTGTACAGGAAGACCAGCAGGGCTCCAGAACCGATCGAGCGATTGAGCTGGGGCAAGGTGACGTCGCGGAAGGTCTCTACCGCTGATCGTCCGAGCATGCGGGCGCTTTCTTCGAGCGCCGGTGAGAGCGCCAGGAGCCTGGCTGCGACCGGCAGGAACACATAGGGGTAGGTAAACAACGACAACACGAACCACGACGGCCAGAATCCCCGGAGTCGGGGCGGGTCGACGCCGAACAGACTGAGCGCACCGTGCAACACGCCACCGTTGGCCAACGCGGCGAGGAAGGCAGCGGCTCCGACAAAGCTGGGCAGCACCAGCGGGAGTACCACTAGGATGCGCAGCACGTTGCGGGCCGGAAGATCGCTTCGAACGAGCAGCCACGCCAGCGCGGTACCGAGCACGGCGGCCGTCGCAGACACCGTGACCGCCAACAGCATCGTTCGCCCCAGCGGAGCCAGCGAGGATCGCAGCGTTGAGACGAGCTCATCGCCGAGCTGCAGGGTTCGGAGTAACACGAAGGTGCCCGGCAGGGCGAAGACGGCACCGACGATCGCAACCTGGACGACCATCCAGGAAGGCGGACGCCCACGGCTGTGGGACGATGTCCGCTCGCTCGAAGGGTGGGCGACGGCGGTCAAGCTCAGCCTTCCAAACCGGCCTCGGCGATGAGCTTGCTGGTGCCTTCCAAACCGTTGGTCAGACCACCGAGATCGAGCCCGCCGACGCTGGAGAACTCTGCCGGCGGTAGATCCCGAGACGGTTCGACCCCGCTGGCCAGTGGGTATTCGAATGTCTCATCTGCGAAGTAGCGCTGAGCGTCTTCGTTCAGCAGGAATTCGATCAGTTCGGCGGCGTTGTCCTGGTTGTCGGATTCTTCGATGATCGCGGCGCCAGTGACGATCAGGATGTTGCCGGGGTCGTCGACGCCGAACTGATGGTTGAGGCCTGGGTGAGAAGCATCCTCGTCGATCGCTCGGTAGTTGTAGTAGTGATTCACCAGCCCGGCATCGATCTCGCCTCGACCGACCGCCGCGACGATGGCGCTGTTCTTCGGGTAGGTCTGCACGTCGTTGTCGGCCAGGCTCTTCAACCACGCCAGCGTTTGCTCGTCTCCGACCGTTCCTCGCATCGCGGTCACGAAATCCTGGAA
>JABDJU010000010.1 GCA_013003325.1 Acidimicrobiales bacterium | reverse complement strand
GGACTGGGACGACACCACACAGGTCCAGGGAATCTGGAACGGCGAACGGTACGAAGTTCCCGCCTACGCCGTCGACTGTGCCACCGGCGATTCCCTGCCGATCGCACCCTTCGGCGGCTACGGGGGTGAGGTCGAGTGGTGGGGCGTGGAGCGGGTGGCCGGTCGGGTCTTCACCTACACCGGGGATGCTGAGGGAAACGCCGAGTTCTACAACGAGACTGGGCTGAGGATCAACGGCGACGACATCGTGAGCGAGCTCTTCTACAACGCTGATGCCTCCGTCGCGCTCCACGGCGTGTACGTCGGAGGATGGGCTGCCGCCCCCCAGATGTCGGTCCGGGTCCGAAACACAACCACGGGGGAGGTGCTGTGGACACGGGAGGTCGACACGCCCATCGCATCACTGTCGTTCACCGGCGATCGCGCCTTCGTCGGCCTCACACCCGAGGGTGAGGAATGGCTCGGGTACGACTACTCGACCGATCGGATACTTGTTCTCGACGGGGCGACCGGTGAGCTGATCGAAGAGGTGCCGACCTCGCTCTCGGTTGTGTACGTCGGCGGTTAGCGTTCGAGTTGCCAGGCGGTTTTGGCCGCCCACTCGAGGCCGGGTTCGTAGAGCGACTCGTGGGTTCCCTGGAACACGGCCAGGGTCACGTTGCCCGAGGTCCGGCTCATGAGAAGCGGACGATCCTGAGCGTCAAACCAGGCGAAGCCGTCGTTCTCGCCGACCAGGTGGGACGGGAGGATCCCTTGATCGACCGCGGCGTACACGTCGGGCCCGAACTGGTCGTCGGGAGCTACGAGAGCGTCGAAAGCTTTGAACGACTGGGAGGTCGGGACCAACGTGTCTTGCAGGCCGGTTCCTATATAGAGCGGCAGATTGGCGGCCTTCGCATTGTGGATGGTGTCGGATGGGCTGCGTCGCTTGCACTCATCGAAGGCTGCGGTGCCCGGCAGTGGAGCTCCGCCGCATGAGTTCTGAAGCTGACCGACGTAGTGGCGGCGTCGGACGGTGAGTCGGTAGGCGTACCACTCCGGCAGGTCGTAGACCGGTACCCAGGCAATGCCACCGGCGAACAATTCAGGCGCTTCGCCAGCCATGTTGAGTACGGCGAACCCGCCGCCGGAGAATCCGATCATGAAGACCTTGGTCGGATCGATGTCGTCGTTGGCGAGCGCGAAGTTGACCGCGTCCTTGATGTCCTTGATCACCAGGTCGGAGCCCGTCGCCTGCGGATCGTCGTTGGCGCCACGGAAGTCCGGCGCGATCATGGCCCAGTCATTGCGGTCGGCCCAACGGGTGAACGAGACGTTGAGCTGTTGGTTGTAGTTGGAACTCCAGCTGTGAAGCACCACCAGCAGCGGTCGCTGCTGACCGTCGGAGGGCAGCCAGTAGGCCGGCTGCTGGTAGGAGTCGTGGGTCGAGGGAATGCGGATGTCGCGCGCCCGGGTGTAGACCCGCCAGGCCTCGGTTGCGGTTGAGGCATAGTTGCGGAAGCCACGGGTGCTTATGTCTCGATCGAACCCGATGATCGGCGCGCCCCTGTCGGCACCGATCTTGGCGTTGGCCTCACCGGCGAATCGGTTGGCGTTGGTGAACTCGGCGTCGAGTGAGATGTACTGAACGACACCGCCGCGGTCGAGCTGACCACTGTTCAACAGACCCAGCCAGTATTCGAACCCTGCCTGGTCGCTGGGGCGACCAAGCACGTTCATGTACAGGGCATCGAGGAACTCATTGTTGGAGGGCGAGCCGTAGCGGTTGCGGAACTCTTGGCTCTGTTCGAATGCGTTGGCGATCGACGCGACGTCGTTGCCCTCGCGATAGATGCGAATCCAGTACTTGGCGCCTTCGACGTCGGGTTGGCGATCGAAGAAGGCCCAGTAGAGCCGCAGGACGCTCGCATAGTCGGTGTAGAAGTCGTCGGCCATCGTGAGCTGGTCGAGCGACGAGGCGGCCGACATCCTCGACATCGGCTCCTGAGCATCGGCCGGCACGGTGAGTCCGGCCGCGAGCAACAGCATCGTGAGAAACGCGAGAACCCTTCTAGGCACAGGCGAGACAGTAGACGGCGACATCCTCCCCACATCGGCATCGCCGGCCAACTTCCTAAGCGCCGAGCGAGAAGTCGAACAGGAAGGCCCGCAGGCGAGCGTGGAGGGTCCCCGGAGGGAATCTCAGCGGCCTGCGAGTGGCGAGCAGGGTGCTGCCGCTCCCGGGCGACCCGTAGGGCCGGTTCGTCGAGCGAGGCGTAGCCGAGCGAGAAGTCGAACAGGAAGGCCCGCAGGCGAGCGTGGAGGGTCCCCGAAGGGAATCTTAGAGACTGGTGATATGGAGGTGGTCCTGGTGCACGTCGTCAGTGAAGGAGCGGCCGCCGAATCCGTCGAATGCCCAGGGGCTTCCGATACTGCCGATGCCATCGTCGAAGAGTTGTCGGGACAGGGTCCAGGTGGGCGAGCCCTCGTAGCGGGAATCGACCACGAGCTCCCCGCCAACGGCGAAGACGTCCATGGCCTGGCCGACGCTATGGCGGCTCACCTTGTCGGTGGCGAACACGTGATAAGGATGGCCGCGACCGAGTACCAAGACCGAATAGTCGGTGATGTCGGCAATCTCGAGCATCCGGACGAGCATGGCGTCGGTCGTGTGGCCGGCGTAGATATCCCAGCGAGCTGAGTCGGGCATCGTGATCCGAGGATGGTCGGCCACCGACGCGGCCACATCGTCAAGCTCGGCCGGCCGGTCGATGCGGGGCCCGCCTACAGAAGCCAGGCGGGTCACCCTCCACGCATCGTCGATGCGCTGGATTCTCACGTCGACGATCCTTGATTCGCTGATCCTCTGACCCGGCTCGTCCATCCGCTCCTGGTCGACCCACACCATCAGCGACGCCTGGTCCTCCCGGTTGCCGCCCATCTGCACATAGCGAACCGTTCCAATGTTGGTCGTGCCAACGCTCATTGCCTCGGCGAGCATCTCCGCCGTGTCCTCGTCGGGCTCGAATGCGAAGTCCTCGGCGAGTGCGGCCAGCTGCGTTTCTACAGAGTCGTCCGGGCCGTAGGTGAGGACGGCCTGGGCGAAGCGGCCGCCGAGTCGTTTGCGGTCTCGCAACACCTCACTGGCCGATGGTTCGTACGGATCGGGCGTCGCCAGTGGAGCGAGGGTGGTCGAGGGCGCAGTGGTGGTGGATGGTGTCGACGATGTCTGCGTTGTCGGGGATGGGACCGTAGTCGTGGCCTGCGTCGTGGTGGATGAGGTGCTGATGGTCGTAATGCCCTGAACAGCGACTTCGCCGGCCCCCGAACACGCTGAGCCGACGAGGAACGCAATCACCGCGCCCAGCAGATTCCATCCTCGCGACTTCACCACGGCTTGAAGGTTAGATGGTCTGGCGGTGCTGCTTCCGTAGGCCTCGCGGCCCTGCGGTGGTGGCCCTCTACCCAAGCCGATTCGACGGAACGCTGATCTTGTGGTGCGATCTGGTAAACCGATTCGGGGTGCGGGGCGTCGGTAGAGGTGATGATGATGGCTGGTCTCGAACGAACCCCCACCGGTGAACTTCCGGTGGTCGAGCGCGTCGTCTCCCAAACTCAGGTCGATCTGCCGGGATTGTACGAAACCCACTACCGGAGGCTGGTGAAGTTGGCGTCGTTCTACACCGACGACACCGAAACCGCCGAGGAGGTCGTTCAAGACGCCTTCGTGAAGCTGCTCAACGGCAACTACCGGATCGACTCCAACGCCGGCGCCTACCTCCGATCGATGGTCCTCAACGGAGCCCGCAGCCAACTGCGCAAGCGCAAGGTGCGTCGGGATTACGTACCGGACGTGCCGCGACCGGTCGATGCGGCCGAGGTCGGTGGAGTTGCCGCCGCAGCGTCATCGGAGATCGTGGCGGCGCTCCGTTCGCTCCCCCAGAAACAGAGTGCGGTTCTGGTGCTGCGCTATTTCCTCGACCTGTCAGAGGCCGATATCGCCCAGACGCTGGGCATTGCTCGTGGCTCGGTCAAGAGCCACGCCAGCCGAGGGCTGGCCAAGCTGGCCCGAACGATTCCGGAGTTGCAGGCATGAGCGATCACAACATCAGCGGTGGCGATCAGCCCGAAGAACTCGACCGGTTCACAGAAGGTCGGGTTGCCGAACGGGTACGGGCTGCGCTCGCCGATCACGCCGAACGGGTGGAACCGGCGTCCAACTCATACCTGAAGCTGATCGGACGGCTCGAGGAGGTGGGTCCCGCTGCCCCAAAACGGTCGAAGGGCTCGAATTACCGGGTTCTTGTTGCCGCCGCCGCCATCGTCGTGCTGGCCGGGGCGGGGGCCTTTGTAGTCTCCCAGGCCCGCACCGGCGATGTCACCGCCATCGGTGATGGATCCGGCCAAACGGTTCCCGGTCCGACCCCGACCACCACGATCGCTCCCGTGGAGCAGTCGACCACCACCGTCGCCCCTGTTGGGACTACAACCCCCCCTCCGCCTGAGGTGGCGGCGGCGGTGGTGGACCAAGTCCTTGTTCCGCCGGTGGAGAGCCCAGTGGATGCGGCGGCGGCGTTCGTTCATCTCCTGGGACTGCCCGGCTCCGGGCGATTCACGGTCGAAGGCAACACGGTCGACGTCATGCCGCCCGGCAACTTCGGAGCGGATCAGCCGCCCCTAGCGATCATCGAGGCCACTCCGGTCGATCAGGGATTCGGTATCAGCACCGCAGTCTCCGACACCATGTTGATCAACGAGGTGTTCGTCGATGACGGTGAACTCGTCGTCCGAGGCGAAGGAATCGCCTTCGAAGCAGCGGTGGAGGTCAGGGTGATCGGTACCGATGGGATGCCGTTGGCTCTGGGCTATGCGACCGCGGGCTGCTGTGAGGATCTCGTGCCGTTCGAGGCCCGGCTTCCGATGATCAGCGGTTTGGGGAACGCTTTCGTCGTGGCCCACGGCGACAACGCCGGTTCAGGCGTGTGGCCGGCCTTCGCTGCCGTTCCCATCGAGTTTCAGGGGCCGGCCGACACCGCGGAGTACACCGTGTTCCGGATCCGTCCGGACGATTCCGACGAGGGTCTCAATGTTCGAGACCAGCCCGGTACCGACGAGGGAAGAGTCCTGGCCACTCTCCCCCCAGGCGAAACAGGCATCTCCCGTCTCCCCGAGATGCCTGCCCTCGTCGGCGATTCGTTCTGGTGGCGCATCCAGACCCGTTCGGGGGTGGAGGGGTGGGTGCACAGCTCGTTCCTCACCGCTGCCGGGCCGACTACCGGTGAGAGCGACCTGCTCGACCGGGCTCGCGTTGCGATCTACAACATCAACGCTGCGGAGTATGAGGGTCTTGGAGTCGTTCCCTTGTCGCGACGGGTTCCGGTGGCGCTTGGCTGGCTCGGGGATCCCCGCATCGTGTCGGGGCCCGAGATCGCTGACTACGCATTCTGGGCCGATGCCCGACGGTGGCCGGTGCCCGAGGCTACCTACGGGGAACCGGAGAAGCTGATATCTCTACGTTCGCTGCTCGATCTGCCCGAGACTCTCGATTCAGATCCAGAACTGGTGGCGGGTGCGGCGACCGTCTACGGCTTCGAGCAGGAAATGGTGGAGAGCTACTTCGTCGGTGCCCAGGCGGTCACGGTCATTGGTCCTGAGTCAGGGGCCGAACCCCGACGCACGGCGATGTTCTTCTTCGAAGCAACGCCCGTGGGTCCTCAGCTCGTTGGGGTCGTGGCCAGTATCTTCGTGCCATAGGGCTGGTCAACGGCAGTTTGTCAGCCAATGGTCATCGAGTACCTCGGTGACGTCGCGATCGGCGCGTTGCGCCACGGCGTTGACAACCGACTGCTCGTCGGCCGCGGTGGCGAGAACCTTCGTAGTCTGCTCGAGCGTGTCGAGAACGCCTACGAGATCGGGCGGTGACGCCGATCGGGCGTCGCCGATAGCCCAGTTCAGGGCGTTGCCGGTCTGTTGCCTGAGCGACGGGTCGTCGAGGTGAAGCGCGGGATCGAGAGTGGCCACAACGAACAGTGCTCGGCAGATGCGGATGTTGTCGTCTGGGGGCCCGCAGCGATCATCGGTTTCTTGGGCGCGGGCCACGGCATCAAGAACCAGCACCACACCGGAGTCGGGCGTGCCGTCGTCGGTGGCTGTGATCAACCTGCGGTGGGCACGACAGTCATCAGGACTGTCGGCCGGCATCGAGGTGGCGCGGTCGGCCGGTGTGCACGCAGCGGCGACCAAACAGATGGCGAAGGCGGTGCAAAGCGGAAAGAAACGCATTTAAACGAATCATAGTGGTGCTAGGGTGCGCTGCGTGCTGCTTCACATCATTTCGAAGAGCGATCTCGAACGGGCCAAGGCCAGCGGTGAGATCGCGCCGCCTTCGCTCGAGTCGGAGGGGTTCGTGCATTGCTCCTACCCGGACCAGCTCCTGATCCCGGCCAACCAGCGATTCCATGGTCGGAGCGACCTGGTCGCCCTCGTTCTGAATCCTGCAGCCATCGCCCAGCCGCTGGTCGTCGAAGACAGCTATGGATCCGGCACGTCGTTTCCCCATGTCTACGGACCGATTCCGATGGATGCGATCGATCGGGTCATCGACTTTCAGCCCGAGCCCGACGGCAGCTTCGTCTTGCCCCCCGCGCTACGGGACAGTTCTCATCCCGACCCCGAGTCGTCCTAGGCTCAGCCATCTCGACGCTCATTCTGTCGTCACCCGAGCACTTAATCTCGTTCTGGCGTCGGGCGGGATCGCCTGGCGTGTTCCCCCGACGATTTCTCGGCTGAATGTGTTCGTACGACGACGATTGGTGGAGGGTGAGCTTCAGGCTGTGGTGGCCGTGAGCCAGCGGCCGCTGCGCCACCGCCAATACAGCGGCACCATCCGCACGATCATGAAGACCCACAACGCTCCCCAGAGCCAGCCGAGCCCGGCGTCGGTTGCGATCACCGCAGCGGCAGCGGCCCCGAAGGCAACAAAGGCCGCCACCATCCACTTCGCGAGAAACCACAGGTCGCCCGCTCCGATCAGGATGCCGTCGAGAGCGAACACAACTCCGTTGATCGGTTGCTGACCGGCGACGTGGAGCAACACCAAACCGGTGAGGCTCACCACCGCGGCGTCGTCGGTGAACAGGCCCGCGATCGGTTCTCTGAACACGGCGATCAGCGCGCCGAACACGACCGCCACCACCGTGTCGAGTTCGATCATCCGCCTCGATGCAGCCCACGCCACCGCAGGGTTGCCCTCGCCGAGATAGCGGCCCGTGAGGGCCTGCCCGGCGATCGCCACCGCATCCAACGCCAGCGCCAACGTGAACCAAACCTGCAGACCGACCTGATGGGCAGCGATTTCTTCGGTTCCGATCGACGCAGCGACGGCGGCCCCGAACGTAAGGGCTCCGCGCAAAGAAGCGGTTCGCACCACGAGGGCTTGGCCGCTCTTGAGGATCGAGATCATCGAAGATCGTTCCGGCCCCATGGCCGCCCCGTTCTCGCGGGCCCACCGGCGCACGAGTACGACGTAGGCGACTCCCGCACCGACTTGGGCGATGACGGTGGCCAGCGCCGAGGCGCCGAGGCCGTAGCCAAACCCGAAGACCAGCACGATTTCGATCACCAGGTTCGCCAGCGCCGAGGTGATCGCGATGACGAGCGGCGTACGAGTGTCCTGGCGGCCGTGGAGCACCCCCGCCCCGGCGAGGGCGAGCAGGAGGAACGGAAAGCCGGGCAGGCTCACCAACAGGTAGAGCAGCGCCGCATCGAGCACCTTGCCCTCGGCCTGCAGCAGCCGAAGCAGCGGGTCCCCGAACAGGGCGAGGAGACCGGCGATCGCCACGCCGAGGATCAGGGCCAACCACATCCCCTGCACCCCACGGGTCGCCGCCCTCGAGGTGTGTCCCTCGCCGATCATTCGAGCGATCGGCCCCGTGGCGCCGTAGGCGAGGAAGATCAGCAGGGCGTGCGCGGTGAGCAGCACCGTCGACGCCAGCGCCAGCCCTGCCAGCTCGGTGGTGCCGATGCGACCGACAACGGCGGTGTCGGCGAGTACGTACAGCGGCTCGGCGACGAGCGAACCGAAGGCCGGGATCGCCAGCGTTGCGATCGGCCGATCGAAATCACTGCGTAGTTTCGGCCGCCAGGTCGGCCGCTCCCGGCTAGGCAACTTCCATCCGCTGCAGACGCACCGCAGCGAGTCCCACCGCCACGACGATGATCGCCGCAGGGATTACGATCGTCGCCCACTCCGCTCGACCGGCGAAGTCGAGCGAGACGTCAGTGGCTCGGGACAGCATGGACGCACCGTAACTGTTGATGCTGAATCGGGCGGCGCCATCGGCCGCTCGCGAGATGAAGAACTCCCAGATGAAGATGTAGATGAGCCCGAACGGAAGCGGCTTGCGAACCAGCAACCCGAGCAGGGTGAACACGGCGACGTACGCAACGGTGACGGTGATCGTGGCCGCTGTCGTTGCCCACAGGACACCGTCGCCGGCTTGCTGGGAGAGCACGACAGCTGCGACCATCGGCAACAGGTTCGCCGGGATCGCCACGGTCGCCGCCGCAGCAACCGCACCGGCTGCCACCACGAGTCGGCGCACCGGCCGCAGCCAGACGTAGACCATGGTTTCGTCGTTGTGCCAGTCGCCCATGGCGCCGCCGCCGAGCAGCAATGAGATCACCGGGATGATCAGGCCGAGGCCGGCGACGCTCACGAACGCAACGATGGCGGACCGGGCATCGCCATCGTTGCGGATCAGAAACCCCAGCAAGCCCGAAAGGCCGATGGCCACGGTGATCAGAATGATGCGACCGCGGGTGAGCTGATGCCGGAGCACCAGCCTGTAGATCGCAAGGAACGAGCTCATCTCATGCCACCAGGTACCGGAAGACGCTTTCGAGATCTTCATCCAGCGGTGTGATCTCGTACAGGCGTGCGTCGAAGTGTTGGCACACCTGAGCGATGTTGCTGCGAAAAAGCGGGGCGTCGTTGGTGGTCAGCTCGATCGAATCGCCGTTCAACTGCACCCCGGCCGCCAGTCCGCCGCCGATGAGTGCGGCGGCAACCTGGCGCGGCTGCTGGCACACCACCTTGAACCGGAGGGGTTGGTCGTTCATCAACCGCCGGATGGCGTGGAAGTCGCCCTGGGCGGCGAGACGGCCGCGGGCCATCACGAGCACGTTGGAGCCGAACCGCTCGACCTCGTCGAGCACGTGGCTGCTCACGACCACGGTCTTGCCGGCGGCCCCCAGGTTGTGGAACAGCGAGATCATCGATCGCCGCTGCTTGGGGTCGAGTCCGTTCAGCGGTTCGTCGAGAAACAGGATCGAGGGATTGTGCACGAGCGCGGCGGCGATCTTGGCTCGTTGACGCATGCCCTTGGAGAAGTTTCCGAGCGGCCTGTGCTCACCCTGAAGTTCGACCAGGGCCAACGCCCGATCGACCGCGGCATCGGCATGTTCGACGTTGCTCAGCGTGGCGGCCAGCATCACGAAGTCACCGATTGTGTCGCGTTCGAAGATTCCGTCCTGTTGAGGGACCAGCCCGATCTGGGCCCGCGCCGACGAGGTGGTCCGCGGATCGCCACCGCCGACTGACACGGTGCCGGTGGTGGGCACGCTGAGCCCGCAGAGAACCCGAAGCAGGGTCGACTTGCCGGCTCCGTTGGGTCCGAGCAGCGCGGTCACGCCGGGACCTATGGCGAAGCTGACCTCGCTGACCGCCACCAGCGAACCGAAGGCCTTCGTCACGCCCTGAGCGACGACGGTGCCGACCGGTGGTGGGGG
>JABDJU010000344.1 GCA_013003325.1 Acidimicrobiales bacterium | reverse complement strand
GCTCGGTCCGATCTCGAAGGACGACAGTCGCGCCGACGTGATCAAGCGGCAGATCTCGCTCCTGCGTCGCGCGTCCGATCTCGGCTGCGAACTGGTGGTGTTCCCTGAGCTTGCCCTCACCACGTTCTTTCCCCGCTGGTACGCCGACGACGTCAGCGAGTTTGACCACTACTACGAAACGTCGATGCCGGGACCCGAGACCCAGCCCCTGTTCGATGAAGCAGAACACCTCGGGATCGGCTTCGCCCTGGGCTACGCCGAACTCACACCACCGGATGCCGATGGTGTCGTGCACAGGTTCAACACCACGATTCTGGTCGAACGTGATGGCTCGATCGTCGGCCGGTACCGCAAGGTCCACATCCCGGGCCACGAGGGAGACGAACCGTGGCGTCCGTTCCAACACCTGGAACGCCGCTACTTCGAGGAATCTCACGACGGCTTTCCGGTCTTCCGGGCGTTCAACGGGATCGTTGGGATGGCCACCTGCAACGATCGGCGCTGGCCCGAGACCTACCGCGAGATGGGCCTACAGGGCGTCGAGCTTTTGCTCATCGGCTACAACACGCCGATTCACTACGCCCCCGACCCGGGCCAGAACGCATTGCAGGGCTTCCACAGTCACTTGGTCATGCAGGCCGGCGCCTACCAGAACGGCACGTGGGTGGTGGGCGTCGCCAAGGGAGGCACCGAGGAGGGCGTCGAGAGCCTGGCCCAGAGCTGCATCATCGCTCCGAGTGGGCAGATCGTGGCCCAGGCGGTGACGACCGGTGATGAGCTGATCACGGCGGTTGCCGATCTCGATTGGTGCGCAACCTACAAGAAGACGGTGTTCGACTTCGATCGGTATCGGCGCCCGGAGATGTACCAGCGCATCGCCAGTCAAAAAGGGGTGCAATACCCGTGAGCGAAGCGAGCCCGTCCATACAGTTCAGCCTGAACGGTTCGCCGACGGCGGTTAGCTCGGATCATGAGCACCTCCTGACCGCATTGCGCGACGAATTGAACATACTCTCGCCCAAGGATGGGTGTTCGCCCTCGGGTCAATGTGGCACCTGCACAGTGCTGGTCGACGGCAAAGCGCGCGTTGCCTGCCAGACCAGCATGGACAAGACCGCCGGGTCCGAGGTCCTCACCCTCGAAGGGCTTACCGACGCGGAACGGGTGCAGTACGGACAGACCTTTGCCGCCTACGGCGCACTGCAATGCGGGTTCTGCACTCCCGGCATCGTGATGCGGGTGAAGTCGATCCTCGACAAGAAGCGCAACGACGACGGCACCAGCGACGTGACGCGAGAGGGAGCCGCCCGGCTCATGGGGGGCAACCTGTGCCGGTGCACCGGCTACACCAAAATTCTCGATGCGGTCGAGGCGCTGGCCCGTAACGAGGTGCCGGTCGCGATGGCACCCAAAGGAGTCGGATCCCGAGGTATCAAATACGAGGCCGAACCGCTGGCAGTTGGTACCCGTCCCTTCATCGACGATCTTCGACCCGAAGGCTTGCTGCACGGCGCCGTGCATCTCAGCGAGCACGCGCGAGCCGACATTGTCGACATCGACACCTCGGCCGCTGAAGCGGTACCCGGGGTCGTGCGGGTCTTCACCGGAGCCGACGTACCGGGCGAGCTCAGAAGCGGTCTGATCCACAAGGACTGGCCGGCGTTCATACCGGTCGGTGGGCGCACGAGTTTCCTCGGCGATGTGCTGGCGCTGGTGGTGGCTGAGACCAGGGCGATCGCGCGCCAAGCCGCAGAATTGGTGCAGGTCAGCTACGAACCTCACGCACCTTTCACCAACCCGGCCGAGGCGGTCGGCTCGAGCGAGGATGCGGTGTGGGGCCTCGACGGAAACGTGCTGTCCACCTCTACCTACCGCCGCGGTGACGTGGCGTCCGCCCTTTCATCGTCGGCGCACTCACTCACCGAGACCTTCCAGACCCAACGGGTCGATCACGCGTTCATCGAGCCCGAGTCGACCCTCGCGGTGCCGGTCCCGGCGGGATCGGAGCCCCCGCTCACCGCGGGCGCCCGGATCCCGGCCGATTTCGATCGGCTCTTGGTCTTCAGCGGTGGGCAGGGAATCTGGGATGATCGCGACGACATCGCCAGGATGCTCGATGTACCCGAGGATGCGGTGATCACCGAGCTGGTGAGCAACGGCGGCGCCTTCGGCGGCAAGGAAGACATGAGCAACCAGGCTCAGACGGCGCTGGCTGCGTGGCTCCTCAAGCGACCGGTCCGGACTACATTCAGTCGCGAAGAGAGTTTCCTCGTTCACACCAAGCGCCACGCCATCCGCCTGACCTACGAGATCGGCTGCGACGAGTCAGGAATGCTCACCGCCCTGCGGGTTCGGATGTTGGGCGACTCGGGTCCGTATGCATCGGTTGGCATGAAAGTGCTCGAGCGGGCCGCCGGTCATGCGTCGGGTCCCTACGTGGTTCCCAACATCGATGTCGAGGCGGTCGCCGCCCGAACCAACAACAGCGTGTGCGGCGCGTTCCGGGGCTTCGGTGCCAATCAGGCCCAGTTCGCGATGGAAGGCATGCTCGATCGACTGGCCGAGAAGGTCGGCATCAACGGTTGGGCAATCCGCGAGCGCAACGTCGTGAAACCGGGAGTTGTGTGGGGGCCGGGGCAGGTGATGGACGACGGCAGCCTCGGCGCCGCCGCGTGTCTCGAGGCGGTGAGGCCGGCGTACGACGCTGCGATCGCCGAAGGAAAGCACGTAGGGCTCGGTCTCGGAATTAAAAACAGCGGCCTCGGCAACGGGTTCAACGAAATCGCCCGAGCCGTCGTCCACTTCAGAGACGATGGCATGGTGGAGGTGCGGCACTGCTGGACCGAGATGGGCCAGGGTGTGCACACGGTGGCCCAGCAGGTCGCCACCGAGGAACTCGGGATAGCGGCCGACCAGATCGAAGTGATCGTCGATACCACCCGAGAGCTGGGTGCTGGGCAGACCACCGGCAGCCGCGGAACGCTCATGGGAGCCGGTTCGGTGGCCGACGCCTGCCGCAAGGCGATGGCCGACGGCTGTCGGGTGGGGGTCGACTACCTGGGGGAGTATCGGGTCGACTGGACCAACTCGCTCTCGGAGGGTCTGGAGAACCCGATCATCCACAGCACGTTTGGCTATGCCGCCCAACTGGTGATCATGAACGATGACCACACTGTCGAAAAGGTCGTTGCCGCCCACGACGTAGGCCGGGCCGTCAACCCACTGCTGTGCGAGGGACAGGTCGAAGGGGCCGTTCACATGGGGCTTGGCTACGCCCTGACCGAGGGGTTCCCGGTCGACGAGGACGGCCGCCCGGAGAACACCACGCTTCGATCGCTCGACATCCTTCGGCCCAAAGACATGCCAGAGGTCGAGACGATCCTCGTAGAGTCGCCCGAGCCCAACAGCCCGTACGGCATCAAAGGGGTGGGTGAAATCGGCCTGGTACCGACCGCCGGTGCCGTCGCGGCCGCAATGCACGCTGTCGACGGGGTGTGGCGCAACGAGCTGCCGCTGGTCAACGAGTCCAATCGGGAACGAGCCTCGGCATGGACCTGAACGCGCCGCACCGACCGAGTACGGAGGTAACCCCATGAGTGGAACAACACCGGGGCTTGTTTGCAGTCACCACCACCTCTACAGCGCCCTGGCT
>JABDJU010000343.1 GCA_013003325.1 Acidimicrobiales bacterium | reverse complement strand
CTCCTGGGGTGAGTTGACCCTCGACCTGTCCGAAGGGGGCGGTGGCCCGCCCCGTTGCTCATCGGCGGTCCAGAACGATCGCCACACCCTGTCCTCGATCCTCACGTTCAGCCAACCGGCCTTGTCGAGATCGCCCAACGTCACCGACGACCGGGTTCCGAGATCATGGTGACGGGACACCACGGCGATCCGAGGTTCTTCGCCGACCACAACGCTGTTGAGCTCGTCGTCGATTTCGGTCGGGCCGATGAGAATCGCAAGTTCGGTCTCACCGCTACGAAGACCGGCGGTCGGGTCCGACCAGTCGAATATGCCGATCTCGATCGGCCGCCCCGCTCCATGTCCCGAACCCGAGCCGGCTTCGATCTCTCCGATTCGGTCGAGAGCCACCGAGCCGTAGCCGAACAGCGTGCCCACCCGCACCCCGTCGGTTCCGTTCCCGAGGGAATGGGCGTGGGTTTCCAGTGCGGTCGTGGCAGCCGCCAGCTGTCGTAGGTGGGGCTGAAGGCTGCGTCCGGCCGCAGTGAGCCTCATTCCACGGTTGCTCCGATCGAACATGGTTACGCCCAGCGATTTCTCAATGCGGCGGATCGCCTCACTCATCGCCGGGACGCTCACATGTTCTATCTCTGCCGCCCGGGTGAGGTTTGCTTCGTTGGCGACGGTGAGGATGTATCTCACATCCTCGACCCTCATAGGTCGACGTTAAGTGAGTCCGAACGAACCTTCAAGAGATTCGTCTGTACCTTCCGACGGTCTCGTGGGTGAATGGTCGGAGGCGAAGGGACCAGCTCATGACCACGATCCTTGACGAACATTCACCCACGAGCCCACGATTCTCGCGGCGGAAGGTGTTGGCGGGCGCTGGCGCGGCGACCGCTGTGGGGGCAGCGGCGATGGTGGCGACGCCCAGTGCCGCTGGGGCGACCACCATCCCGCGCCACCCGTCCCCGCTGCCCAAACCGATCCCCGGCGGTGTACCCCTCGATCCCGCCGATCCGCTCAATTCGCTGATCCACTGGTACCTGCCGGGCCCTACCGACGCGGTGAGCCCGATTCTGGGGCTTCAAGGTATGGGCCTTGACGTTGAGGGCAGCTCGATCACCGACTTCGAAGGCAACACGGCCTTCGCCATCGTGAGCGGAGAGGCCGACACCAGCGACGGCGAAACGCTTCAGGTGGAGCTCGATGTTCGGGTGATGCAGGGCCGCTATGTGGCCGAGAACGGCAAGGAATACAACTCGATCTTCGCCTTCCTTTGAGTGGATTTGTTCACCGATTCCGGTCCGGAATCACAAGTCCACGACCTTCAGCCTGGCATCTCGACCAACAAACTGTTCTGGGTCACCGAACTCGCTCCGGGAAGCTTCGGGGTTAGCGGCGACACCGCTGGTATGCGGGTTCGAAACCTGCCGCTGGTCGATTCGTTTGTCTTCCTCGGCGAGACACAGGTGTCTGCGGCGGTCGACATCGACCTTGTGTGGCGCCGCACCGGTCACCACCGAGACAGGGGCAAGGGCAAGGATGTCGACCCCACCGATCCCGCCGCCTTCCTTGGCCGCATCGCAGAGTCCGACTGTTATGGCTACGTGTCGGGTCGTGAGATCGGCAAGTCGTTCCGAACCCGCCGCCTGACCTCGAGCACCTACTACGCCCAGTTCGGCACCCAACGCAACGGCGTCTTCCTCGACTAAGGAACCCGCAAATATCGTCGGGCGAACACCTTCTCCCCAAAAATCGTCGGGCGAGCACGCTGAGCGTTTCGGCCCGACGCCAGAACGGGCAGATGTGCTCGAACGACGACAGAACGCCACCGGGATCGCGTCGCTGAGCTCGCTCGCACCTCCCTTCGCCCCCGAAGCCGCATCGTCAGCGGCGAAACGGCGGCAGGAGATCTCCTCACTCACTGCACTCGACGCCTACGTTGCGTGTCCGCTAGGGTGTCGAGACCGTTTCGAAAGGACGACCATGCGATCACGCTTTGCCCTGCTCTTTGGAGCCCTACTTGCTTTCGCCGTCATCGGCGCTGCCCCCGTGGCCGCCGACGACGCAGCCGGTGGCACGTACCTTGCACTCGGCGACTCGGTCCCGGCCGGCACCCAGCAACCGGCGCCGTTCACCGACAATGCCTACACGAACGTGCTGTTCGAAAAGCTGGAGCGGAACTACGGCTTCGACAACTTCGTGAATCTCGCCTGCCCGGCCGACGACTCGAACGAAATGCTCGACGGCGACAACGGACCCAACGGGGGTTCGATCTGCTACGGCGAAGGTGCTCTGTTCGACTTCGGCGCTGCTTCCCAGCTCGAAGCTGCCGAGGCGGTTCTGGCCCAAGGCGATGTGCGGCTGATCACACTCACGATCGGGGCCAACGACCTTTTCCTGTGCAGCGACTCGGTCAACCCCGACTGCATCCCCCAGGTGCTGGGGCAGTGGGCAAACAACCTCGGTAGGCCCGATGGCATCATCGCCCGCCTGCGGACCGCTGCTCCGGGCGTGCCGATCGTGGCGATGAACTACTACACACCCGACCTCGCCTTCTGGATCACCACTCCGGCCGAGTTCCAAGACGATTTCCTGGCTGGACAGACTGAGTTCAGCGCCGGTGGCAACGCCTTCATCGGGGCCACCTACGCACAGCTCGGCGTTCCGGTCGTCGATGTCGCAGGCGCCTTCGATACCGCCGCCACCAATGGCTCGACTCCCAAGAACGTGCGGCAGGTCTGCAAGTTCACGCTGATGTGCGAGAAGGACCGTGGCGACTACGTGCTCAGCGACTACGACCCCGGCACACCGGGACCGCAGACCGACATCCATCCTTCCAACGCCGGCCACAAACAGATCGCCAAGGCGTTCAAGAAGCTGATCAAACAGCAGGACATCCTCGACTAATTCCGGCCAAGTCTTCACGACGTCACAATCGGCGTCCGGAATGCCCGTTCAGCGGGCATTGCGGACGCCGCTTTGCGTTTGACCGGTGGAATGTCTACCGGTTGAGACTGCCGACGTTGACCACCGGGTTGGTGGGACTGTCGCTTGCGATCACCGTCATCAGGTTTGAAGCGAACGTGGCCCGCCGGTCGGCATCGAGCGGGATCGAATCCTGCCCGTCCTCGCCCTCCTCGAGACCTCGAACGGCATCGCGAACCATCAGCACCGCACCCTCCACAATCTTGGCTCGGGCGGCCACAATTGCGGCGGCCTGCTGACGACGCAGCATCGCCTCAGCGATCTCGGGGGCGTAGGCCAGGTCGGTGATGCGGGCCTCGAGTATCTCCACTCCGGCTTCGATGGCCCTCTCCTGCAGCTCGATGAGAAGGTTGGCGTTGACCTCGCTGGTGTCGCCGATCAGCGTGGTGACGTCGCTGTCTTCGAATGCGTCATACGGGTAGGAGCGGGCCAGGTGGCGAACCGCCGACTCCGACTGAGTCTCTACATAGGAGGTGAAGTCGTCGACCCCGAACACCGACCGGGCGGTGTCGACCACCCGCCACACAACCACCGCGGCGATCTCGATCGGATTGCCCCTGGCGTCGTTGACCTTCGAGGTGAGGGTGGTGAAATTCCGGACCCGCAGTGAGATCTTCCTCGTCAGGTACAGCGGGTTTGTGATGCGCAGGCCCGGTGTCACGTCGGTCCCTCGATAGTCGCCAAAGAACAGATGAACCGCCCCTTGGTTGGGCTGCACCGTGTAGAAACTGACGCCGATAATCGCCACGACAATGGCGCAGAGAACCGACACCACAATCAGGTACAGGTTCTCCGCAGCTACCCCCATAGCGAACAGCGCCGCGGTGACCAGCGCCAGCAGGAATCCACCGATCAGCCACGGCACTCCCCCGAGCGAACGGGCCGGGAACTCCGAGAGCGATTCCTTCAGCATCACGACCTACCTTTCGGGTATGAGAAGCCAACGCCAGTGTTCCCCGAACCGGCGCCGCCCGGTAGTGCCCTACGTCCCGCCCGGCCAGCGATCGAGCACGAACATCAGGGCCATGAAGCGCGAATCGCAGCGATCGACTGTGAGACATACGCTGAGACCATGACGGCGACCGCCACACCGACCTACACAACCCTGAGCCACGACATCGACACCGCCCTCGATCGACTGCGCACCGCCTACACCGAAGGCATCACCCGCGACCTCGATTGGCGAGAAGCACAACTCGACGGGATCCTGAGCTTCCTCGACACCCACGGTGAAGCGTTGCTCGATGCGATGCAATCCGACCTGGGACGGCCCCGCACCGAAGGCTGGGGCGCCGACGTGGGCGCGGCGATCGGCGAGACGGCCTACCTGAAGAAGCGATTCCGCAAGTGGGCCAAACCACGGCGCACACCGGTGTCGTTGATCGCCCAACCCGGTTCGGCCCGGATCATTCCCGAGCCGCTCGGCGTGGCCCTGGTGATCGCCCCGTGGAACTACCCGGTCAACCTGGTACTCGAACCGATGGCTGCTGCCTACGCCGCGGGGAACGCCGTCGTGTTGAGCCCTTCCGAGCTGGCGCCGGCCACTTCGGCTCTCATCTGCCGCGAGCTACCACACTTCCTCGACCCGGCCGGGTTCGACGTGTTCCCCGGTGGGCCCGACGTCTCCAGCAGCTTGCTCGAACGCCGCTTCGATCACGTGTTCTTCACCGGCTCGACCCAAGTGGGGCAGATCGTGATGGAGGCGGCGGCCAAGCACCTCACCCCGGTCATCCTCGAACTCGGCGGGAAGTCGCCGACCATCGTGGCCGACGACGCCGACATCGAGGTCGCCGGGAAGCGGATCGCCTGGGGCAAGGGGCTCAACGCCGGCCAGACCTGCATCGCCCCCGACTATGTGCTGGTCAGCGAGCGACGCCGCGACGAGCTGATCGACGGCATCGCCGAGGCCTGGCGCGAGTTCTACGGCGACGACTCGTCCACCAGCCCCGACTTCGGACGCATCGTGAACGAATATCATCACGATCGATTGGTCGGCCTGCTCGACAGGCAGGCCATCGCCGTGGGCGGAGGGCATGACCGGACGGAGCGCTTCATCGAACCGACGATCGTGGTCGACCCCGACCTCGATTCGCCGGTGATGACCGACGAGATCTTCGGGCCGATCCTGCCGGTGATCACAGTGGCCGACATCCATGAGGCGGTGCGTTTCGTGAACGACCGCCCCAAACCCCTGGCCCTCTATGTGTTCAGCGGCGACCGCGACCTGGCCGACGACGTGCTGGCCCGCACCAGTTCGGGCGGGGCGTGCATCAACCACACGCTGTTCCACTACGCCCCCCACGAGCTGCCCTTTGGCGGGGTCGGCGCATCCGGCATGGGCCGCTACCACGGCAAAGCCGGCTTCGATGGCTTCTCGAACCTCAAGGGCGTGCTCCGCAAGCCGGTCAAGGGCGAAACCAATGTCGGCTACCCGCCCTACACCAAGCTCAAGGACAAACTGATCCGCCGCCTCGGCTAAATGCGGCGCGACATGGGCCGGAAGTGTTGGAGAGCAACACTTTCGACGCGACGCGACCCGATCCGCTCAGCCCCGGTGCGGCCCCGACCCAGGACAACGAAGACCTCACCCAAGTAGTCTCGTCGGCGTGTACGGGATCGCCCTCAGCGTGTCAGCCTGCCTCCGGGGCGGAACCAGGGTCGACGTGGCGTGGAATCTCGACATCGACAAGACCCCCAACTTCGATCCGACCGATGCGGTTGGGATCACCCCCGGCGGGGGCCGGCTCGGCTCGTTGCTGGGCGGCGCCATCGACAGCCGCCTGGTCGAGTTGTCCCTGTTGGAAGCGACTGAGGGCCGAATCGTCGACGTCGAGCTGAACGAGATCGAAGCGGGCCAGATTGGAGTCGATCCCGGCACCACCCTGCGGATCTATTACGCCCCGGCCAGCACCCTTCCCTCCGAGCTGTGGGATCGCCTGCTTCAACGCCAGCCGGTCGCCATCGATGTCGATGTCACCGACAACCGGGCCGCTGCCGCGAGTCTTGGCGAGGCACCAACGAGCACCAAAATCGAGATCACCGGCGACAGGGTGCTCACCCAGTGGTCGCCAACGACAACCCTGGTGCTCTACGGCGGGGGCCCGATGGCAGACGCCCTGGGTCGAGCCGCATCCTTCCTGGGTTGGAAGGTCGAAGCGACCGGCAGCACCGAGACTGCGATCGCGTTGGCCACCTCGCTGTCGTCGATCGATGGCATCGTGGTGATGGGCCACGACACCGAAAGCGTCGGGCGCATCCTGCAGGCGGCGCTCGGCTCGGAGGTCAACTACATCGGATCGATCGGTCCGGCCTCGCTTCAACAGGACCGAGGCGACTGGTTGGCCTACCGCGGCATCACCGACACCACACGCATTCACGGCCCGGCCGGCCTTGCGATCGGAGCGAAGTCCCCCGAAGAGGTGGCCCTCTCGGTGCTGGCCGAAATGATCGCCGTTCGGAGCGACTGACCCCGCGCCGACCGGCTCATCGTGACCCGCCGGTGTGCGGTACCCTGGAATGTCAGGCGTCACAGAGAGGACCGCATGGTGACCACGAGCGATGACGAACAGAAGACCGTCGACTACGGCACGGTCCTGCGCGATGTGTGGGACAACGCCACCGAGGCCAACGTCGACGCCGACTGCAGTCCGACCAAGGTGTGCCGAAACGCACGCGATTTCACATTCGATGGAATCGCCGAAGGCTCCGACGACGTCGCTACCTCGTGGCGCAAGCTCCTCGAACGCGAAGGCAAGCTCGCCTCCAGTGACACGGCGTCGTTGCGAGACCTCGTTCTGGGCTCACCTCCGGGTGAGCCGGGCCCGGCCGACAGCTGAGCGCCGGTGAGCGATCCCGGATTCCAAACCCCAGCCAGCGTCGCTGAACTCCAGCACCAGCTTCGCACCGTCGACTACCTGGCCGATCGGGGTTTGGCGACCGCAACCCTCATCGCCCTTCGGCTCGGCCGTCCGCTGCTCCTCGAGGGCGAGGTCGGGGTGGGCAAGACCGAGCTGGCCAAGTGCCTGGCCAAACTCACCGGCCGGCAGCTGATCCGCTTGCAGTGCTACGAGGGAATCGATCCTCACCAGGCGCTGTACGAGTGGGACTACGCAAGGCAAATGCTCCACGTGAGAGCGCTGTCCGAGCATGAGCTGGCCGACGCCCGCACGATCGGGGGTCTGTACTCCGAAGAGTTCTTGCTGGAACGCCCGCTGCTCCAGGCGGTCCGGGCCGGCTCGAATGCGGTGTTGTTGATCGACGAGATCGACCGGGCCGACGATGAGTTCGAGGCGTTCCTGTTGGAGCTTCTTTCGGACTTCCAGGTCACGATCCCCGAGGTTGGCACCGTATCGGCGGCGGGCCGGCCCCTCGTGATCCTCACGTCGAACCGCACCCGCGAGCTGCACGATGCCCTGAAGCGCCGCTGCCTGTACCACTGGATCGGCTATCCAACCGTGTCGGAGGAGACCGACATCGTGCGGGTCAGAGCTCCCGAGGCAACCGAGAAGCTGACCAGCAAGGTGGTCGACGCCGTGCATCGCCTGCGCGACATGGATCTGGCCAAACCACCCGGTGTCGCCGAAACCCTCGACTGGGTCCACGCGCTCGGGGCAGTTGGGGCCGACGACCTTCGGGGGGACACCGCTACCGACACGCTCGGTTCGGTCATCAAGGACCGGGACGACCTCGAAGCGGTCACCTCCGATATCTCCCGGGTCGTCCCCCACGGCTGAGCCGGCCATTCATGGTCACCACCGCCGACCCCGGAATCGTCGATCGTCTTGTCGACTTCGGCACCGCCCTTCGCGATGCCGGCCTGCCGGTCGGCACCGACGATGTGTTGGCTTTCTGCACCGCCGTCGCTGAACTCACCCCTTCTGATCAGGAAGACGTGTACTGGTCGGGCCGAGCAACGCTGGTCAGCCGGCGAGACCACATTCCGGTGTACGACGAGGTGTTTCGACAATTCTTCCTGCACCTTCGCCCACCGTCGGCGGAGCGAAAGCCGGTGAAGGACATGAAGGTTCCCCAGGGGTCGACGGGCACCATCAACGTCCCCGACACCGAACCGGGCGAGAAGGAGGCCGATGAGCCGCCGCTGGTCCTGGGCCTTCAGGCGTCTTCGTTGGAGATCGAACGCACCAAGCGTTTCTCGGCCTGTTCAGAGGCCGAGCTCGCCGCGGTGCGCCGCATGATCGCCCGCATTCGGCTGGATCCTCCCAGGCGCCGAACCCGTCGGTACTGCCCCGACCCATCGGGAGCCCGGCTGGACATTCGGGCCATGGCCCGCCAGGCGATGAACCTCAACGACAGCGCCCCGGTGCTGTTGCGGCGAGACCGCAAACACAAGACCCGGCCCGTCGTGTTGCTGCTCGACGTGTCGGGTTCGATGGCCGACCATTCGCGGAACCTGCTGCAGTTCGCCTACTCGATGCGCCGAGCGGCACAGAAGGTGGAGGTGTTCTGTTTCGGCACCCGGCTGACCCGGATCACTCCTCTGCTCGACCGACGGAACCCCGACGCTGCCATGCGGTTGGCGTCCGAGCGGGTGCTCGACTGGGACGGTGGCACCCGCATCGGCACCTCGATCGACGCATTCGTCAAGGCGTGGGGGCGGCGGGGAATGAGCCGTGGGGCAACCGTGATCGTGTGCTCCGACGGGCTCGATCGAGGTGATCCCGGCACGCTGGCCGAGGCGATCGAGAAGCTCGAACGACTGTCGCATCGGATCATATGGATGAACCCGCTGTACGACTCGACGACCGAGGTGCCCCCGACGCTGGCGATGGCCGTGGTCGGTCCCCATGTCGATGAGATCGCTTCGGGTCGCGACCTCGCCTCGCTCGAAGAATTTGCCGCTCGGCTCGCGAACATCGGATGATGCAGAGATGAAGTGGAGCGTGTCGATCAAGGCCGAGGGTGACCGGCCCATGGAGATCAACGAGATCGTTGCATTGGCCGACGCCGTTGCACCACTGGGTGGGGTGGCGTCGGGCATCGGCGCCATGAGCTACGGGGCCCAGATCCTGGTCGACGCTGACAGCTCCGACGAAGCGGTCGACGTCGCCCTGCCGCTGTTCGAACGCGCCGTGGCGACGGCCGGCATCCCCACCTGGCCGGTCACCAAGGCAGAAGTGATCGGCGAGAACGAGGGTTTCGTAGACGACGAGATCCCCTCATGATCCGCCTCGGCTCACTGGCCGGCTACCCGTTCGAGGGACCGCGTGTGCTGGGCGGCTGGCAGCCACCGGCGAAGGGGGCGGTGTATGCGATCCTCTACCGAGCCGACCCCGACGGCAAACCCCACGACTTCGCGGTAATCGATGTGGATCATGCTGAGAACCTGCAGGAGGCGCGGCTCCCGTTCGGCCACCCTCGAGCCTCCTGCTGGCAACGGCGGGCCGGCACCAAGTGGGGCGTGCACATCGCCACGTACGAAGTGCCAGGGGGAACCGCCGCCCACCGGGAACAGATCGTGAAGGAACTTCTGGCGGTGTACAAACCGGGCTGTGCACCCGAGAAGTACGACCAGGCCTGGGAAGACGAGTGGATCCAGACCTACGACGCGCCGACGACCGGCCCGCTCACCACGTCGAGGGACGCCCGCGAAACCTGAGCCGGTGTCGGCTGCGGACTACTCGGGGTGGTAGCCGACGCCCTCCATCAGGCGGCTGCGGCGACTGCCCATCGCCGGGAGGGCCGGCGGGCGCTCGGCGTCTTCTGGTTCGGGTTCGTAGGTCGCCCCGGTCACGATTCCTTCGGCCATGCCGTACAGAAGCGGTAGGGCACCGGCCACGACACCTCCGGTGTTGTTGATGCGTTCTAGCCCGGGGGCGATCGCTTCGGCGTCGCCTTCGATCTTCCACACGATCTCGGCACACTCTTCGAGCAGGGTGGCGATCCGCCCAAGCTGGCTACCCAGTACGAACAGGAAGAAGGCCAGCCCGGCGATGAGAAGGGTGATGGCGATGACGCTGAGGGTTACCAATGTTGTCATGACCGCACCTTTTCCAGAACTCGACCGAGGAACAGGTGGTGTTGCAGACCCTCATTGAGCACGCCTTCGACCCCGTCGGCGGTCTGACCGATCAAGGCGGTGTCGGCGGTGTTGGCCGAGGCCGCTTCGAGGGTGGCCTTGATGGTGGTGACCCGTTCCTCGATCGTGCGGACGAAGATCACCAGCAAGGTCAAAAGGGCCACCACGGCAGCGATCACGACGAAACCGCCGATGATCGCCCCCCACCAGAGTTCTTCTTGTCGTTCGGTGAGTGCCAGCAGCATGTCAGCCTCCCAGCCGTGTGCGGCCACGGTTCAGCCCTGCGGTGATCGCCCCCGCAGACTCGATGGTTGTGTTGAGCCCTTTGAGTGCGTCGGTGTGGCGCACCGCGTCTTCGAGGTGGGCGTTGATGGCGGCCGCCCGTCCCCCGATCGAGCGGGCCAGCATCAGGATCGGCACCACGAGAGCGACGACGGCGAGCACCACGATGATCCCGATCGTGTACCCGACCGTCCAGCCGGTGTTCGATTCTTGAGCGAGTATCAACAGCATCTTCTACTCCTAGATCGAATCGGCGAACGAGCGGACGGGCGCCAGGTTGGCGTTGACCGAGGGCACCACCTCTGGCACCGTCGATGTCTTCTGGGCGATCACGTCGACCCCTCCCACAACCGCCTCGAGCGTCTGGTCGACCGCCCGCAGGTGAAGCACCACCCGCAGCAGGCCGACGGCGGCGAAGAAGATGATCAGAAAGGCGATGATCACGGTGACCCATGCGACGAACGGCATTTCAGTCTCCTCCTGGAGATAGCAGTTTGGCGACCGAGCCGGCGTAGCGGACGGCACCGTCGGCGACCTCTTCCACCACGGTGTCGGTCGTGGCCAGCAGATCCGGGGTGCTGTCGAGCCGGCCGATAGCGGCGACGCCGCCGGAGAGAATGTCGTCGCTGGCCTTGCGGATGCGCTCGACCGCACCGAGCAATCGACTCAGTAGGGCGACGGCGACCAGCGCCGCCACCAACAACAGGATGTTTCCAATCCACCACAACATGGCGCCTCCTACACGGCCTCGGGGGAATACGGCAAAAAGAATCGACGGAACACTCGAGCCAGCGCCATCTTCACGGCCCGCAGGCCGATCGCGAATCCGCTGGGGCTCGATGACACCGCGGTGACGTCGTCGGGGTTGAGGCCGGCAGCGATCGCATCGAGCCGAGCCTCGGCGTTGGTGGCGAAGTCTTTGAGCAACACCGCGGTGACGTCGGAGACCAGGCCTCGTCCATACTGCGCTGCCGCACCTGACAGGTTCAGGTCCATCGACACCCCGACCTTGGTGCCACCCTGCGGGGTCGTGGCAAGGCCGGCGTCGACCATCATCGCAGCCTGACCTCGACCCTTCTTCTCCGCTCCGGCGGCATCGATCTTGAGGGTCTTGGCCGCCTCGTTGCGTTCGAGGATCTTGGCGTTGCCGTCGAACTCGAGCTTCACCGGCCCGAGCCCGATCTGGACCCCGCCGGCATAGTGATCGGGACCGATCTCCTCGTTCAGCTCGGTTCCGGGCAGACACTTAGCGACGCCGGGAATGTCGCCGAAGAAGTCCCACACCTTGTCGATCGAGTGCTCGACTTCGAACTCGTCGGTGATGATCATCAGGCCCCCAGTTGTGCGGTGAAGGCTGCCCGGCAACCGGGGCAGCAGAAGTAGTAGGTCTCGTCGCCGATCTCGAGCGGGTGGCTCGTTGAAACGGCGTCGACGGTCATCCCGCAGATCGGATCGACCGCGGTTTCTGGCTGTGGTGCGGCGATCTCGACCGTGCCGTGAAATTCACCGGCTGCCCGCTTCTGCACCAGTTCAGCCAGGATGGCGACGGCCATTTCTTTGTGGGTGGTTGATCCGAGGTCGAGCCCGGCCGGGATCCGCATGGCATCGAGCTGAGCCGAATCGATCGACTGGGTGGCCAAGAACGAACGGATCGTTTCACCGCGCTTGGCCGAGGCGACAACGCCGATGTAGGCCGGGGTGGCCTTGAGGGCGGCGAGCAGGATGTCTTCGTCACCGTGGCCCTGGGTGGCGACGACCACGATCGAATGGGCCGACAGCAAACCCTCGCTGAAGTCGGGCCCGGCGACCCGTTCGACATTCCAGTCGAGATGGGCGGCCTGGTCGGCGAGTGTCTCGGTCATCGGCGAGTCACCGACGATCACCAGATGGGGCATCGACATAACCGGCTCCAGGTAGATCTGCAGAGCCCCTTCGCTCTGGCACGACATCTCGACTGCTGTAGTGGCCTGGGGAAGGTCTCCGAATCGTTCGCTGGCGCCGAGGGCGAGTAGCCGAGGCTCGCCGGCCAGCATGGTCTTCGCCGCTTCTCGCTTGAAGACCGGCTCAGCGCACGCTCCGCCGATCCAGCCGTACATCTCACCGGCCGCGGTGTAGATGGCTCGCGAGCCGTGCTGTCCCGACGACGGACCCTCCCGCCACACGACGGTGGCCAACACGAAGGGTTCGCCCCGTCGAGCGAGTTCGACGGCTCGTTCGAGCACGCCCCACCCTTCAACGGCACGATCGAGGTCCACGGCCAATTCCTCCTACCGGTTCCTGACCGGCGGTGCACCGGACACGTCTTGGCCGGTCTGGAGTGCCTCGTACACACGGTCGGGGAGCAGCGGCATGTCGATGTTGCGCACGCCGGTGTCCTTCACCGCATCCATCACTGCGTTCACAAACGCCGCCGGTCCACCGACGGTGGCGCACTCGCCGATGCCCTTGGCCCCGATCGGGTGGTGGGGGCACGGGGTGACCACTTCGTGCAGTTCGAAGCCAGGCGTCTCCCACGCGGTGGGCAGCAGGTAGTCCATGTAGTTGGAGCCGACACAGTTGCCGTCTTCGTCGAAGGTGATGAACTGCATGTTGGCCATGGCGTAGGCCTCGGTCAGTCCACCCATGATCTGGCCCTCCACGATCATCGGATTGATGCGCACCCCGCAGTCGTCGACCGCCACCAGGCGAAGTACATCCCATACCCCGGTCTGCGGATCGACCTCGACGGTGGCGATGTAGCAGGCGAAGGGCCAGGTGAGGTTGGGGGGGTCGTAGTAGGCGTTGTTCTCGAGGCCTGGCTCCAAGCCATCGGGCACGTTGCTGTAGGCCGCCATGGCGCATTCTTGGATCGTGACACCGCGGTCGTGGGCGCCTCGCACGTAGAACCGGCCGAGTTCCCATTCGATGTCTTCGTCGGACACCTCAAGCAGGTGGGCGGCGATCTTTCGAGCCTTGGCCCGGATCTTGCGACTCACCATCGAAACCGCCGCTCCGGCCACAGGGGTGGAACGGGAGGCATAGGTTCCCATGCCGAATGGGGCGGTGTCGGTGTCGCCCTCTTCGACCACGATGTCTTCGGCTGGGATTCCGAGCTCGTGGGCGACGATCTGGGCCCAGGTCGTTTCGTGGCCCTGACCCTGGGTTTTTGCCCCGGTACGGAGGATCGCCTTGCCGGTCATGTGCACCCGAAGCTCGGCCGAGTCGAACATCTTGATGCCCAGGATGTCGTACTCGCGACTGTTGCCGGCACCGAGCGGCTCGGTCATCGTAGAGATACCGATACCGAGCAGGCGGCCCTTCTTCTTGGCCTCTTCCTTCTGCTTCAAAAAGTCGTCGTAGCCGATGGCATCGAGGCCCAGCTGGAGACACTTCTCGTACTGGCCCGAGTCGGTGAGGAATCCGAACGGGGTGCGCTTGGGGAAGTCGTCGTCCTTGACCAGGTTGACCCGTCGGAACTCGGCCTGGTCCATGCCCAACTCGTCGGCGGCGGCTTGCACCATGCGTTCCTGGAAAAACATGGCCTCGGTCACCCGGAACGAGCATCGGTACGCCACTCCCCCTGGCGACTTGTTGGTGTAGACACCCCGGTTGGTGAGGTAGGCGGTGGGGATGTCGTAGCAGGCGAACGCCGAATGCAGCAGGCCGATCTTGAACTTGGACGGCTGGGCATCGGCGAAGAAGGCGCCGTGGTCCGACACGGTGTTCATACGAACGCCGAGGATCTTTCCATCGTTGCGAAGCGCCAGTTCGCCGTCGAGGTAGACGTCGCGCCCAAAGCCGGTGGAGATCAGGTTGCCGGTCTTGTCTTCGATCCATTTGACCGGCCGCTCCAGGAGGATCGACGCCAGGATCGAAATGACATAGCCGGGATAGACCGGCACCTTGTTGCCGAAACCCCCGCCGAGGTCGGGGGCGATGATCCGGATCATGTGTTCGGGCAACTCGGCCACCATCGCCACTGCCGCCCGGACGATGTGGGGTGCCTGGCTGGTCATGTACACGGTGAGCTTGGAGGTCGAGCGATCAAAATCGGCGATCGAACCGCACGACTCGATGGGCGATGGGTGCGACCGCGGGTAGTGCAGCTTGATCTTGGACACCACGTCGGCTTCGGCGAAGGCCCGGTCGGTTCCTTCTCGGTCGCCGACCTCCCAATCGAACACGACGTTGTCGTTCTGATTCACCTTGTCGTCGCGAATCAGGGGTGCGTCGGCGGCAACCGCTTGCTCAGGGTTGACGATCGGGTCGAGCGGTTCGTAGTCGACGATGATCGCCTCACAGCCGTCCTTGGCGATGTAGGGATCGTCGGCTATGACCGCTGCGACTTCTTGGCCCTGGAATCGAACCTTGTCGGTGGCCAGCACGGCCTGGGTGTCGTAGGACAGGGTCGGCATCCAGGCCAGGTTGCGGGCCGCCATCATCTCGCCGGTCATCACCATCCGGACGCCGGGGATGGCGTAGGCGGCGCTGGTGTCGATCGACTTGATCCGAGCGTGAGCCAGCGGGCTGCGCAGGATCTCCATGTGCAACATGCCCGGCAGCACCACGTCGTCGACATAGTTGCCTTTGCCACGAATGAACCGGTTGTCTTCGACGCGGCGACGGCTGGCGCCTAGCCCGCCGATCTTGATTTCATCCAGTGCCATCAGGCCTCATCTCCTGCTGATCCGTCTTGCCGCATCTTCTCTGCCGCCCACAGCACCGCTTTGACAATGTTCTGATAGCCGGTGCACCGGCACAGGTTGCCCGAGAGCGCCCACCGCACTTCGTCTTCGGTTGGGTTGGGGTTCTCGTCGAGCAGAGCCTTGGCCGACAGCATCATCCCCGGTGTGCAGAACCCGCACTGAAGCCCGTGCTCGTCCTTGAAGCCCTCCTGCACCGGGTGGAGTTCGCTGGCGGTCGCCATGCCCTCAACGGTGGTGACTTCGTGACCGTTGGCCTGAACGGCGAACATCGTGCAACTCTTCACCGGCTGGCCGTCGAAGAGAACCGTGCAGGCACCGCAGTTGGTGGTGTCGCATCCGGTGTGGGTGCCGGTCAGTTGGAACCCGTTCCGGATCAGGTGAGCCAGCAGCAGGCGAGGCTCGATCTGGGCCGCTCGGGTTTCACCATTGAGCTTCAGCTCGACCCGGGTTGTCGGGACGTCAGCATCGACCGACGTTGGGACTTCTTCGAACAACGACGTCATGTCAAGCCACCTTCGCTTCTGCTCGTTTTTCGTGGGCGATCAGTCGCTTCACAAACGTGGCCACGATGTGGCGCTTGTAGTCGGCGCTGCCGCGGTGATCGGTTCGAGGTTGGGCGGCCTCGGCAGCCAGGCGGGCTGCCTCGTCGACCGCATCATCTTCGAGTGAGGTTCCCACCAGTGCGGCGGCCGCATCGCTGGCGTTGATGGTCTGGGCACCGACTCCGGTGAGCCCAATGCCGGCGTTGTTCACCTTCGAACCCGACATGTCGAGCGCCAGAGCGACGCCGGCGGTGGCGAAGTCGCCCACCCTCCGCTCGAGCTTGAGATAGCCGCCGGCCCGGGTGCCTTGGGCCGGCGGGATGACCGCCTCGACGGCGATCTCATCGTGGGCCAGCACGGTCTGGAATGGGCCGGCCACGAAGTCTTTCACCATGACGGCGCGTTTGCCCTGGGGGCCTTGAGCTATGACCGATCCGCCCAGGGCGACCATGACCGAGGCCCAGTCTCCCTGGGGGTCGGCGTGACAGATCGAGCCGACGAACGTGCCTCGTGTGCGAACGATCGGGTCGGCGACCAGCGGCGCGGCCGATGCGACGAGCGGCTGGTGCCGGCCGAGCGTGGTCGACTTCTCGAGGTCGGCGTGGCGCACCAGCGCCCCGATGCGGTAGACGCCCTGGT
>JABDJU010000327.1 GCA_013003325.1 Acidimicrobiales bacterium | reverse complement strand
ATTCGACACTGCGGCCATTTCGAGGCGGCGGTCTCGGTCGCCACGTAGTAGGCGTTGATGGCTACGAACGTGAGGTGTTCCTCACCGGGAACGAGCCTGGTCAACAGCGATCGCTCAAACCGCCGCTGGGCCGGGAGCAGTTCTGGTTCCAGTCTCGCCAGCGCGTCGGTCGAGTCTTCCAGCACTGTGTCGGCCTCGGCCAGGAGGTTGTGCTCTCGCTCTAGCCGTCGTCGGACCGAGCCGAGGTTCAACTCGGAGCGCTCCAGATCTCGGCGAGCCGTGTTGCGTTGGTCGGTCAGGTCTTCGATGGCAGCGCGGCCCAGGTGTGTGTCGCGCAGTTCCTCTGTTGCCCTGGTCGGTGCGTTGGTGCGGTGGGCATCCAGCAGCGCCGTGAGGTCCGGCTGGTCCGACCCGGTCATGAACGCATCGATGCTGAGGGTGGTGAGATTCCTCTGCTTTGCCACTAGCTCGGATTCGGCTTGGCGCACCTCTGAGCGGGCGCGAGCGACGGCGCGGCGTGCGGCCGCAACCGTAGTGGTCCGGCGGGCCCGCTCGGCCTCCGCCCACGCCCGAAGGTTCTGGTTGCGCTCGATGTCCTGGCGCAGGGCGATCAGGGTGCGACCGTGGCTGCCGAGCTGGTCGGCTGACATTGTGACGCTGTCGAGAACCCTGGGGTGGAGTTCGGACGGGTCGGTCAGGAGCTCGCTGAGGCTGGGGCCCGACCGGTGAACCAAGGTCTGCGCGGCTCGGTGGTTGGACGGTTCAGGCGTGGGGACGTCGGCGAGAGCGCGCGGCGCCATCGGTATCGCTGTCAGCGCGAGGGCGCCCACGAGCACAGAACCGATGCTGAGACGCACCTGGTCCTATCGGATGGGTCGGCCGCGATGTGACAACCTGGCGCTAGTCGGGGGCGATCCGACGCCATTGCATGAAGACGTAGTCCTCGTGCTCCAGGACATGGCTCAGTTCGAAGCGATGCAGAACCGCCGAGACCCCACGTGAGGCTCGTCCCGATGTCCCGCCCACCAGGTGGGGGGACATCGTGAGATTCCATTCGTCCACGCAATCTGCCTCGATGAAGGAACCGTTGAGCTTCGGCCCGCCCTCGAGCAGGACCACCGAGTGGCCCGCCTCCCCGAGAATGGCTAGTACGTCGTGGGGTTCGACCGAAGCTGCCGCGGTCTGTTCGATCCGGGCGACCGGGTCCAGCGCGGCCAACGCCTCGGCGTCGGCATCGGATCCTGCGATGACGAGCGGCTTGTACGAAGGATCGCTGAACAGGGGAAGGTCGGGCGAGAGGCACCCACTGGCGGTAACCACCGCAAGCGCCTGCCGCTCCGACTGGCCACGGTCGAGACGTTGCTGGCGAGCGTTTGCTCCCGGTGCCGGTGGCTTGTACTGCTCGTCTCGAACGGTTCCCGCTCCTGCAACGATGACGTCGGCAACCGACCGCAATGCCATGAACATCTTGAAGTCGGCTTCGCTCCCGAGACCTCCGGACAAGCCGTCCACCGCGATGGCGCCGTCGATGCTCGAGATCATATTGGTCAGCACGTAGGGGCGACCCGTAGTCGGGCTACGGGACTGGGAACCGATGAGATCGATCGGATCGATCGGGTCCGAATCGTGAGCGCGCAGCGAGATGACCACGCCGCCGACGGTAGCTGGTTGGCCACTTCAGTGTGTGGGCGCCGAAGGCGGCTGTGGACAACTGTGGATAAATCGGTCGAATTCCCACGTTCATCCACTTTTGATTCACCGGAGGGCCTGCCTACGTTTGTTGTCACACCGGTAGGGCCGGTTCGCAAACAGCGGAGGAACGGGGGCAGTATTGGGGGCCTCCTGGGCGAGTCAGGCAGCGTGTCGAGCGTTGGGCGCGACAAACCTGGACCTGTTCTTTGCGCATCGGCCCTATCTCACCTCACCGTGGCCTCGCTGTCGAGGCAGGGTGTCTCTGTCACACCTGTGCGTCACACTAAGAGCACCCGAATCGATCGATCGGAGCAATGACCGTGGCACCTACACCCCCTCAGACCGGCAGCGCCCTTCGGCGTCACTTCACCACTGCTGATGTCCACCCTTACGACCTGGTCGACTGGGAGCGTCGCGACGCGCGCATCAGCAACTGGAGAACAGGCGAGATCGCGTTCGAACAGCGCGACGTCGAAGTTCCGTCATCGTGGTCGGTCAACGCCACCAACATCCTGGCCCAGAAGTACTTCCGTGGCACCTTGGGCGCTCCTCAGCGTGAGTCGTCGCTCAAGCAGGTCGCCGATCGTGTGGTCGACACGATCACGGCGTGGGGTCGCGAGGGCGGCTATTTCGATGCTGAGTCTGATGCGGAGGCATTCAACGCCGAGCTGAAGTTCTTGATCATCACCCAGCGGGCCGCGTTCAACAGCCCGGTGTGGTTCAACATCGGCGTTCCGGGTGTGCCTCAGCAGGCCTCGGCTTGCTTCATTCTCTCGGTAGAGGACCGGATGGATTCGATCCTCAACTGGTACACCGAGGAAGGCACGATCTTCAAAGGCGGCTCCGGGGCCGGTATCAACCTGTCCAACATACGGGCCTCCACCGAGCCGCTCCAGGGTGGTGGCACGGCCTCGGGTCCGGTCAGCTTCATGCGCGGCGCCGACGCATCGGCGGGAACCATCAAGAGCGGTGGCAAGACCCGCCGCGCCGCCAAGATGGTTGTTCTCAACGCCGACCATCCCGACATCGAAGAATTCGTGTGGTGCAAGGCCATCGAGGAGCGCAAGGCTCGTGCGCTGCGCGATGCCGGTTTCGACATGGATCTCGACGGACGCGACATCCACAGCATTCAGTATCAGAACGCCAACAATTCGGTTCGGGTAACCGATGAGTTCATGCAGGCCGTCGTCGACGACGGCGACTGGGATCTTGTCGCCCGCGGCGATGGATCGGTGCAACGCACGGTGCGGGCGCGTGAGTTGATGCGGCAGATTTCAACCGCTGCCTGGGAGTGCGCCGACCCCGGGATGCAGTTCGACACCACGATCAACCGCTGGCACACCGTGCCCAACAGCGGGCCGATCACCGCCAGCAATCCGTGCGTCGAGTACATGAGCATCGACGATTCGGCGTGCAATCTGGCGAGCCTCAACCTCATGGCCTTTCTCGACGGCGAGGATCGGTTCGATGTCGAGGCGTTCACCGCAGCGGTTGGCCACGTGTTCACCGCCCAAGAGATCCTCGTCGGGCGGGCCGACTATCCAACCGAGAAGATCGGTGAGAACGCGCGCGCCTTCCGTCAGCTCGGTCTCGGCTACGCCAATCTCGGCGGCCTCCTGATGAACCTTGGGCTTCCCTACGACAGCGATCAGGGCAGAAGCACGGCGGCGGCGATCACCGCCCTCATGACCGGCCACGCCTACCTCACCTCAGCTCGGCTGGCGGGCCGGCTGGGTCCTTTCGAGGGCTACGACGCCAACGCCGATCACATGCTGAGGGTGCTCGCTATGCATCGAGACGCCGCCGACAGGCTCGAACCGGATACACCTCTGCCCGAGGTCGTGACGGCGGCTCAGCGGGCGTGGTCAGAAACCACTGCCATGGCCGCCGATGTCGGCGTACGAAACTCTCAAGCCACGGTGATCGCACCCACCGGGACCATCGGGTTCCTGCTCGACGTCGACACCACCGGAATCGAGCCTGAACTCGGACTCGTCAAGATGAAGAAGCTCGTTGGCGGAGGCTCGATGATGATCGTCAATCAGTCGGTCCCCAGGGCGCTGCGCAGGCTTGGCTACAGCGAGACGCAGATCGAGACCATCGCTCGGTACATCGACGACAACTCCACCATCATCGGTGCCCCCGGCCTGGACCCCGAACACGTGCCGGTCTTCGCCTGCAGCATGGGGGACAACACCATCCACTACAGCGGTCACGTCAAGATGCTCGGTGCGGTGCAGCCATTCGTCTCCGGATCGATCTCCAAGACAGTGAACCTGCCCGAGTCGGTTTCGGTCGAGGAGATCGAACAGCTCCACATAGACGCCTGGCGGATGGGGGTGAAGGCCATCGCGGTGTATCGCGACAACTGCAAGGTCGGCCAGCCCTTGAGTACCAGCAGCGAACCATCGGGGGCGGAAGCCCCCGTGGTCGAGCGGGTGGTCTACAAGCCGATTCGCGAGAAGTTGCCGCGCAACCGTCGTAGCCGCACCTTCGAGTTCCGGGTCGCCGACTGCAAGGGTTTTGTGACTGTGGGTGAGTACGACGACGGTCGACCGGGCGAGATCTTTGTGCGGGTATCCAAGCAGGGTTCGACCATGGCCGGGATCATGGATGCGTTCGCGATCTCTGTGAGCCATGGGCTTCAGTACGGGGTTCCGCTGCGAAACTTCGTCGACACCTTCACCGGTATGCGCTTCGAGCCGGCCGGAATGACCGACGATCCCGACATCCGAATGGCCTCGTCGATCATGGACTACCTGTTCCGGAAGCTCGCCGTGTTGTACATGACCTACGAGGACCGTGCCGCACTTGGGATCTTCACCACCGGCGAGCGCACCCAACAGACGCTGCCCGGCGTCGATGAAGCCCCGTCCACCCTCGGCATCGATCTTCCGGCCGACCCACCCTCGGTCGAGTCAGCCAGCGAATTGGTCGACCTCATCGAAGCCGGCGGCATTCCGCAGACCCCCGAGCAGGTGCGAGACCCCAACGGGCCGCTCTGCATGCAGTGCGGAGTCACGATGGTGAGATCCGGCAGTTGCCACGCGTGTCCGAGCTGTGGCACCACGAGCGGATGTAGCTGAGGCGAGCCCTCTAGCCGTCGCCAGGAGCTGTCGGCTCCGCGGACGCTTCGGTAGTCGTTGTTGCGTCGCTGCTCGTCGAGGTGGTCGAAGGCACCGTCGTGACCGTCGTGGTCGGCTCCGTCGATGGCGGAACCGACGTGTCCACAGGGTCGAGCGGCTCGGTGATCACCGTGTCACCCGGCTCGGTGGTAGTCGTTGTCGGCTCGACTGTGGTGGTCGTGTCGATCGGCTCGAGCGGTTCGGTCACCGGAGGTCCAGCGGTGGTCACCGAACCGGATGTGGATGCCTCGGTGGAAGGTGGAATCGACGCTTCTTCGTCGTCGCTCGGAACGGTGGTGGAAGGCAGCTGAGCGGTGTCTCCCACAACCCAGGTTGGCTGGGTGGCCGGGGAGCTCGGGATGGCGAGATTGGATGTCTCGGGCTCGTCCGCTGACTCCTCGGGCGTTTCTATCGTCCGTTCCACGCTCACCGAGGGGCCCAGCGTTGCCTCAGTATTGTCCGGGGCCGCAGTCGTTGGGGCGGCGGTCGACACCGCCGGCGGGGACTGAGTGATGGCCACCGGCGCCGAATCGGTGACGGGTTCGGGCTCTTCCTCGACCTTGACTTCGACCTCGGTGACCAGCGCGGTCGACGACGTACTCTCCGGCAGCGCTGCAGTGCTCGCCACCGTTGAGACTCCACCGACGGTCGGACCGTTCGGGTTCACAGTGCCCACCCGGATCTCGTTCTTCACCTCGAGCGCTTGGTAGGCAAGCGGGCCGGCTATAGCGGCGACCGACAGCGTCGACAGGACCACGGCGAGAGCGAGCCTTGAGGGTCGTGCGTCAGTTGAGTCCGAGAGGCGCATGCGGATGGATTTCAGTGCGAGGAGCGGGCGGGCCAGCGTCGGCCGACCGAGGTTCGTTGACGAATCACCGAACACCGTGTTTCTAGTCAAGAAACGGCCGCTCGGGGGGAGTCAGGGATGAATAGCCCACGGAATTCTGACCGTGTTCACGCGCTGCCCGTGAACGGCGCACACCGGGCGTGTGCGATACCACCGTAGGTGGTCTAATCGTGCTCGTCAGCGGCCCTTCGATTCGCCTCCGGCGCATGTGGAAGTGGATCCCCACAGAACCGCTGCGACAGTACGGTGCGATGCACACCAAAGACCACTGGCGCTCGATCGCCCGACAGCTTCGTGACAGGAATCGTCCTCACCGCGCCACCCGTGACACCGCCATCCGAAGCGGGGTTGCCCAACTGCTCGCCCGGCTCATCGAGGTCGACGAAGTGGTGGTGCTCTACGATCCAATGCCCGGCGAGGTGAACCTCTGGCCCCTGACCGACGAAGCGGACGAGGTTCGGTTTGCGCTGACGCGAACTCCCGACCGCGGTTACCAGCTCTCACTCCATCCGGCCACGTCGGCCCTCGAGCCACACCGACTCGGGTATCGCCAGCCGGTGGCCCACTCGACAGTGATCGCCGATGACGACGTGCGGGCGGTCCTCGTTCCCGCCCTCGCCTTCGACCGGGAGGGAAACCGGCTCGGCTTCGGAGCCGGCTACTACGACCGGCTGCTGGCGCGACTGCCCGATTGCTACAAGATCGGCATCGCCGATGTCGTCATCGACGGAGTGCTGCCGCATGAGGACTTTGATGTCCCGATGACCCACCTGGCAACGACCAGCGGGGTTGTCGAGGTTGAGCCGATCAGGTGAGAAGCAGGGTGATGAACGACCCGACCGTTGTGAGAACCATGGCGACGACGGCCAAGATCACAACCCAGAAGACAACGGGACGACGGGTTCGCATCGGCTCGAGCGTGCCGAGGCCCGAGACTTCGGGCTCCGACGACTTGGGCGGGGTGTAGCGACTCATAACGGTCGGTCTACCACAACGGTCTTGGCGATCTTGTCCCACACGGTCTGATGGGTTGCGTCGACAAACAGCAGGACGAGGGAGATGAACCCGAGGATCAAGACGGCCCAGCTTCCGAAGCTGCCGAGAATCACGAGTGACAACGGTGCGATCCTGAGGGCCGCCTGTTTGGCCGTGGGCAGGTTTCCTTCGCCGTCGGTGACGGTGAGATCGAGCGCAATCTTGCCCAGTGAGGCGCCCCGGGTTGCGACCAGGCCGATCTCCAAGGTGGCGACGGCGACCAGCCACAGGACGTTCTGCTGGAACGATGCGTTCATGCCGATGTCGGCGCGGAGGTTGTCTCCGACCTCGACCCCGAGGATCAACGCCACCAGAACTGCGATGGCGAGCCACACCAGGAAGTCGAGCACCCGAGCGCCGATGCGGCGACCGGGGCTGGCGAGCCTGAATTCGCGGGGTAGTGCGGCCGGCTGCTGTTTCTGCTGGGGAGGGACAGTGGGCCCTCCCTGCCAATGGGAACCGTCCCAGAAACGGACCGTTCCGGGCGGGTCACCTTGTGCGTGGTAGTAGCCAGCGGCGGGAGATGAGGTTGTGGTGCTCATGGTTCGCTCGGTGTAGAAAGTGGCAACGTGTACGGGACAGCTACAAAAGCATGTCACTGTTGTCGATGGTAGTGCGGTCGCCTAGATCGCTCTGGGATGGCCCACGCCCCTCGGACAACGTCAGGGAGTACTGATGGACCGAACAATCCTCGTGACCGGCGGCGCCGGTTATATCGGGAGTCACACCGCCCTCGAGTTGATTGAGGCCGGTGATCGTGTCGTGGTGGCTGACAACCTCATCAACAGCTCTCGCGCTTCGATCGCCGCCGTCGAGCGCTTGACCGGAGGCTCGATCGATTTCGTCGAAGTGGACCTCACCGATCGGGCCGCCACCGCGGGCTTGTTCCAGAACCATCCGGTCGACGCCGTCATTCACTTCGCCGGGCTCAAAGCCGTGGGTGAGTCGACCGAGAAACCGTTGCTGTACTACCGCAACAACCTCGTGTCGACCATGAACCTGCTCGACGAAATGGCAGCCCACGAGGTCTTCCAGCTGGTGTTCTCTTCCTCGGCCACCGTATACGGCGATCCCGAGGTGCTACCGATTCCTGAGACCGCGGCGACCGGTCCGACGAATGCGTACGGACGCACCAAGCTGATGATCGAGGACATCTGTCGCGATGTCGCTGCGGCCGACCCTCGCTGGCGAATCTCGCTCCTTCGCTACTTCAACCCGGTTGGTGCTCACCAGAGCGGTGACATCGGTGAAGACCCCAACGGCATCCCCAACAACCTCGTGCCCTACGTGATGCAGGTTGCGGTGGGCCGACGGGAGAAACTGAGCATCTTTGGAGGTGACTACAACACCGCCGACGGAACCGGCGTGCGCGACTACATCCACGTGATCGATCTGGCCGCCGGTCACATCGCCGCCCTCGACCACCTGCCGGTCGGCTGCCGGGAGTACAACCTCGGCACCGGTGTGGGAGCTTCGGTTCTCGAGGTCGTCACGACCGCCGAAGCGGTGAGCGGCCGGACGATCCCTTACGAGATCGTGGAAAGGCGGGCCGGAGATATCGCCACATCTCTGGCCGATCCGAGGCGGGCCAACGAGGAACTCGAGTGGCGAGCCGATCGATCCGTAGAGGCGATGTTGACCGATGCCTGGCGCTGGCAGTCAAAGCATCCCGACGGATACCCGCGCAGATCGGTCGACGATCAGTCGTCGCCAGGCTGAAGGCCCTCGTAGATCTCCTTGCAGGTGGGGCAGACCCCGAAGTTGTTCGGATCCCGGCTCGGAATCCACACCTTCCCGCACAGGGCCTTCACCGGAGTGCCCTCGATCGTGCTGGGCAGGATTTCGTCTTTCTTCACGTAGTGGGCGAACCGATCGTGATCACCGTCTCCGGTCGTGGGCCGAAGGACGGTCTCGGTGTCGGTGGTGAACGAAGTCATGAACCCATTGTCGCTCAAAAAGCTTGCTCCGCCACACTAGTTATCCGTTGGCCAGCGACCGCCACTGCGACAGCACCTGTTGGCGCTCGAGGCTGCCGACTGAGCGGCTCAGCAGAACGTGGTCACCGTCGAGGTAGAGCGCATACGGAATGCCGCTCATCCCCGAAGCCACCGCCCCCTCGTTTTCTGCGCTGTCACGCATCACCGTTCCGGGGAAGTTGCCGAGCCATTCGGAGGGTGGAAAGTTGTCGGCGTCGGAGCGAACAGCGATGGAAACGGCGTAGAGATCGACCTCGGGCGGCAGCTCACCGTCAGCGACCAGCTGTTCGATCAGTTCGACCTCGGCTCGACAGTGAGGGCACCAGTGAGCCAGGAAGTACACAACCTTGGCCCGACCATCGGGGGCGATGGTCACCGCCTGCCCGTTGAAGTTGGTCCCCGAGAGTGTGGGGGCCGTCGAGCCGAGGGCCGGATCGACCGCAGCATCGTCGATGATTCCGGGCTGATCGGTGCCGGGCAAAGGGTCTCCCTGGACCGAGACGGCGTCGCTCTGCTGCCCGTCGAAGGTGCTGGGCGCCTCGGTGTTGGGAGCCTCGGAGCTGGGTGTGCCGTCGTCAGCGGCCGTTGTCGGCGGGTTGGCCGCAGCCCGGGTTGGCTCGCCGACCGTGGAACCGGCGCAGGCACCGACCAAGAGCGCGCTGGTCAGTGCAACGGAAAGAACCTTGTGTGAACGCACGGATCAAGTATGGGCCTTCGGCTGTCCAGAGCGCGGCCGGCCGCACTATCTTCGGCCCATGCTCAGCGAGGGAACACCTGCACCACACTTCACCGTGCCCGATCACGACGGCAATGACGTGTCGCTCTCCGATCACCGGGGCGAATGGGTCCTGCTGTGGTGGTATCCGAAGGCCTCGACCCCGGGTTGAACCGCCGAAGGGAAGGGCTTGCGTGATCAAGCCCAGCAGTACGCCGAAGCCGGATGCACGATCCTGGGCATCTCGTTCGACCCGCCGGAGGAGAACGCACAATTCCGGGACGCCTTCGACCTGCCATTCTCGTTGCTGAGCGATGAGGATCGATCGGTCGGCGCGCTCTACGAGACCCAGCGCGATCCCGCCGATGCCTACGCCGACTTCGCCCAGCGCATCAGCTACCTGATCGATCCCGAGGGCACGATCCAGAAGGCGTATGCGGTCAGCGATCCCGCCGGGCACGCCGGCGAGGTTCTGGCCGATCTGGCCGCACTTCAGCGCTAGCAGCGATCACGGCTCTACGCTGCCCAGGGTGAAGGCACGAGTGGCCAAGTGGATTCTGCGGCGCTCAGGGTTCGAGCTGGTCGGTTCCACCCCTGAGGCTGAACACACGGTGATGGTGGCCTCGCCGCACACATCGAACTGGGATTTCCCGATCGCACTCCTCATCGGTTGGGCTCTCGAGCTCAACATGCGGTGGCTGGGCAAGAAAGAGATGTTTCCCCCGGTGATCGGCGCGCTGTGGCGCAAGCTGGGCGGGATTCCGGTCGACCGCTCGTCGGCGAGCTCCATGGTCGATGATCTGTCGAACATGTTCGTAC
>JABDJU010000325.1 GCA_013003325.1 Acidimicrobiales bacterium | reverse complement strand
CTGAATCTCGTTGACAGCCGCGACCTTGTCGGGTCGAGCGGGGCGTCCTTCGCCTGTGGTTGTGCTTGCTGTGCTCATTGCACCTCCTTTCATGTGGGTAGGGATGCAGATTCGTCGCCGATCCGCATCGCTCCGCACACTCCGAGGAGAGCGAGGACACTGCTGCAAACCGCCTCGTTGGGCTCAGCCGCCGAAACGGCTCGCTTCGTGTGTGAACACAAACCCAAGGTCTAGGGCGAGAACTTCATCAAATTGTCGAAGGGAGGATACCGACACCGGCCGCCGATTGCGCCGGGCGCTATGCCGGTTCTTCGTCGAGGCGGGTCGGGTCGAGCTTGATGCCGGGACCCATAGTGGAAGACACCGAGGCCTTCTTCATATAGCGCCCCTTGGCCGAGGCCGGTTTGACGCGATTCAGCTCATCGACGAGCGCACTCAGGTTCCTGTGCAGTGAATCGGCGCTGAAGCTCTTCTTGCCTATCGACACGTGCACGTTGGCGAACCGGTCGGTGCGGTACTCGACGGTGCCCCCCTTGAACTGGGTGACGGCATTGGCAACATCTGGGGTGACCGTGCCGGTCTTGGGGTTGGGCATCAGGCCGCGCGGACCCAGCACCCGGCCGAGCTTTCCGACCTGGGCCATCATGTCGGGGGCTGCGATAGCGATGTCGAAATCGAGCATGCCGCCTTCGACCTCGGCGACCAGTTCGTCGGCGCCCACGATGTCGGCTCCGGCGTCCTTGGCTGCGGTCGCCGCTTCTCCCTTGGCGAAGACGGCGACCCGAACGGTCTTGCCGGTGCCTTCGGGCATGGCGACGGTTCCACGCACGATCTGATCGGCCTTGCGGGGATCAACTCCAAGCCGGATGACCACGTCAACAGATTCGTCGTACTTGGCCGACGGCAGACCGGACAGGATCTCCATGGCCTCTCCCGGACCGAACAGTTGATCGCGGTCGTACTTCTTCGTCGCGTCGACGTAGCGCTTTCCTTTTGCTGCCATCACTGGCTCCTTTGCCTTTCGGCTCCCTCGGGTTTCTGAGCGACGGGGGCGAGGTAACGGTCCCGCACGCGATGCTGCGCCGGGGCGCAGCGAAAAATCAGACGATCTCGACGCCCATCTGCCGGGCGGTGCCGGCGATCTGAAGCTTGGCAGCCTCGATGTCGTAGGCGTTCAGGTCGGGCATCTTGATCTCGGCGATCTCGGTGAGCTGGGCGTCGGTGATCGACCCGGCCGAGTCAGTCTTGGGGTTCGACGCGCCCTTGCCGATGCCGGCGGCCTTCTTGATCAGCTGAGCGGCCGGCGGTGTCTTGAGGATGAAGGAGAACGTGCGATCTTCGAAGATCGTGATCTCAACCGGAACCACGTTGCCGCGCTGTCCTTCGGTGCGGGCGTTGTAGTCCTTGCAGAAGTCCATGATCGCGACGCCGTAGGGGCCCAGCGCGGTACCGACCGGTGGCGCAGGCGAAGCCTGGCCGGCCGGGATTTGGATCTTTACGAGTGCGAGGACCTTCTTCTTGGCCATGACGTCTTCCTACAACTTCTTTGTACTAGAGCGACTGAATATCCTACGGCCTGGGCGCCCCCCTGCCACCTCACATCAAATGTCGTCACCCCAACACATTCGGTCCAAATATCGTCGGGCCGACACGCCTGACGTGCTCCCTCGACGGCAGAAGAGACGAATGTGCTGGCCCGACGCAATTTCCAGCGCAGCCGGGCCCGCCACCCCGCTGCGAGCGAGTTCCGGAGGGACCACGAACCGAGCGCAGGCAGACAACACGCTCAGTTGCCGCCGCACCAGCAAGGCAGCACGCCCCTATCTGCCCAGCTCCGTGCCAACGTGGCCGGAGCGACCCGACCCAATCAGTACGAACGAGCCCCGACGAGTCGAGCGGTCACGATGCGTTCGCCACGCACCGCCGGAGGCGAGCGCAGGCAGACAAGACATCTCAACGCTGCCCGCCGCGCCAGCAAGGCAGCACGCCCCTATCTGCCCAGCTCCGTGCCAACGTGGCCGGAGCGACCCGACCCAATCAGTACGAACGAGCCCCGACGAGTCGAGCGGTCACTATGCGTTCGCCACGCACCGCCGGAGGCGAGCGCAGGCAAGAATCAGGGCTTGCGTACCTGGCCGAATTCGAGTTCGACGGGTGTTTCGCGACCGAAGATGTTGACCAGCACTTTGAGCTTCAACTGTTCGATGTTGATCTCTTCGATCTGGCCCTCGAAGTCGGCGAAGGGGCCTTCCTTGACCTGCACGGTCTCGCCGACCTCGTACTCCATCTTGGGACGGCCCTTGCGCACAGCCTCGGTGGCCTCGTCGGCTTCGGCCAGGAACATCTCGACGTCCTTGCGAGGAAGCGCCGAAGGCTTGTTGCCAGCACCCACGAAGCCGGTGACGCCGGGCGTGTTGCGGACAACGAACCAGGAATCATCGTCGAGGCGCATCCGACACAGCAGATAGCCGGGGAACATCTTCTTCGGGACGACCTTCTTCTCGCCGTTCTTGAACTCGACCACTTCTTCAGTCGGGATGACGACCTCGAAGATGCGATGCTCCATGTTCATGGACGAGGTGCGAGCCTCGAGGTTGGTCTTGACCTTCTTCTCATAGCCCGACTGCGTGTGCAGCACGTACCACTTGCCGGGGCGGTCATAGGGCGAGACCTTGGGCTCGGGAGCTTCGACCGCCTCGTCTTCCTCGCCGTCGGGCGATTCGGATCCGTCGGGAGCTTCAGAGACTTCGGTAGCTACCTCCGCCGCCGCGTCGGACGCACTCGGTTCAGAGTCGGCGTGTTCGGGCTCGGCCGGTTCGGATTCAGCCTGCGCCGTCGCGGCCTGGTCGATTTCGGCGGTGTCGGCTGCTGGTGGGGCCGACGGCTCCCCCAGAGACTCTTCGGGGGCGTCGGTGTTGGTCAGGTCAGTCATAGCTCTCAGTTAGCCAATTTCAGGATCTGGATGATCCCCTCGCCGAATACGAAATCGAAACCTGAGACCAACAACGTGAAGAACAGCAGCGTCAACAACGTGACGATGGAGTAGTTGATGACCTCTTGTCTCGTGGGCCAGTTTACGCGGCGAAGTTCGGTATTGACCTCTCGCAGATACTGAGCCGGACCGACCCGCTCGCTGCGGGCCGGAGCCCTCGCCTCGTCGCGCGTCCGCCCACCTCTGCTGACCGGGTTGCCTTCAGCATCGAGATGACCTTGCTTCTGTAGGAGCCGCCGCTGTTCGCGGTTCATCGCCATGGGTCGGTGTACTTTCGTGAGGTTTCAACGGGGCTGTTCTGGTTGAACAAGCATCCCACAAGTTCGGCTGAGGTAGGCCGATGGCAGGGCACGAGGGACTTGAACCCCCAACACCCGGTTTTGGAGACCGGTGCTCTACCAATTGAGCTAGTGCCCTAAGGGAACACCGAGGATAGCAGCGGCGTTGTCGGTTCTGGTCTCGATGCGGGGCGCTCAGCCGGCCAGGCGGTGTCCTTTTTGGCTCAGCTTCGATACCAACACAAGGGCCCCGGCGGCACCGGCGGTGGCGGCGGCGGCGATTCCTCCGACGTAGGCCTTGCGCCGGCTGGAACGGATCGGAGTCACCGTGGCCGGTGGACGTACGGTGTCGAGCACGTCGGTTAGGAGGCGATCGTCGGGGCGGATGACCACATCTCGCAGGGCGCGCAGCTCGCGGTGAAGACGAAGGTAGTGTGCGCGTTCCGCCTGACAGGTGAGACACGTCGAAAGATGGTGCCTCACCGGCAGCGGCAAGTAGTCGTTGGACTCCTCGTCCGGTGATTGTGCGAGATAAAGGATTACGTCGTCACACTGCATTTGCCTCGGCCTCTTCAGAATCTTGTTGCGTGTGGAGTATCTCGCGCAGGCGCTTGCGGGCCCGGTGGAGACGTACCTTGGCAGCAGATTCTGAGATACCGAGTTCGGCAGCGATGGCCTCGTGCGAGAAGTCGTAGATGTCTCGCAACACCACCACTGCACTGAGCTTGGGCGGAAGACCGCGCAAGGCTTCAGTGAGCTGGTTTCGCAGCACGCCGGTGTCGGCCCTGGCTGCAGGATCCAGCTCAGGGTTGTGATCGGCGATTGGTGCATCTTCTGGCATCGGATCGTGACGGTGCTTGGTGCGCCGTCCCAGAAGAGTGCTGGCGCAGTTGGCGGTGATTCGATGCAGCCAGGTCTTGAACTGCGAGTCACCGCGGAATCGGCGCAGGCTCTTGTGTACCCGGAGGTACACCTCCTGCACCACATCGCGCGCATCTTCTGGGTCACCGGTCAACCGGAAGGCCAAGGTGTAGGTGTCGACATAGGTTTCACGAACAAGCTCTTCGAAGGCGCGGTGGTCACCGTCTTTGGCCTTCGCTACGAGACTGTCGATTTCTTTCGACACGCTTCTTTTGACCCCTCTGATCCAGATTTGGTTACCGATCAGTCACAAGTACCTGGCGGCAACAGTATTGGAGAGGGTAGCAGCGTCGTCAGCAATGTTGCAGCTATGTGAAGCGCGCCGGTAAGGCCGCTTCATACGATGGACAGGGTGGTTCAGCGCAATGGCATCTATTTCAACGCTCTCGCACTCACGCCGGGGGGTAGTGGCGTCCAAACCTATTCGCGCAACGTCATCGCCGGGATCACACGAGCCACCGATCTGTCAGTGGTGGCCCGGGTTCAAAACTCGGCGCAATCTCAGCTACCAGAACGTGTGATTGCCGACGTCGTCGGCGACTGTCATGGCGTGCGTCGAGTCGTGCAGGGCTTGCGGCCAACACGATCAGGAGCAGCGCTCATCCACGGCCTCGATGTCGACCTGCCGATAACACGGTCGATTCCCACTGTGGCGACGGTGCATGATCTCGCCGTGTTCGACGTTCCTTGGGCCTTCAGCCGCTTTCGCGCAGCCGGGGAACGAGCGCTGCTCAAACAGAACCTCCGAAGAGCAGACGCGATCATTGCGGTAAGCCAGTTCAGCGCCGACCGACTTGGGCACTGGCTCGGCCTCGACGCGACGGTCACCCACCTCGCCCCCTCACCCAATACCCAGCCGGCAACCCCCACTCAGGTCGAGGCGGTACGCCACCGTTATCGACTACCCGACGAGTTTGTGCTCCACGTCGGGACCGTCGAGCCCCGCAAAGGGATCCCGGCGCTCGCCAGCCTCTGTGAACGGCTCGACGTGCCGCTGGTTCTGGCCGGCGCTCTTCAGATCGATCTTCCCAACGCTGGGACGGTTAGGCCACTGGGATACGTTCCCGCCGACGACCTCGCACCGCTGTACGGCGCCGCAACCGTCGTCGCGTATCCCTCTGTGTATGAAGGGTTCGGCCTTCCGCCGATCGAGGCCCTCGCCTGTGGTGCCATCGTGGTCACCACCAAGGTCGGCGCTCTCCCGGAAATCCTGGGTGCAGGCGGCTACCCGCTTGCCGAACCAGGTGACAGCAACGATCTCGGCAACCTGCTCGAGGCCGCACTGTACGACTCAGAACAACGTCAGGGCATGACCGCAGCCGGTGCCAGGGCCATCTCGAAGCTCAGCTGGGAGCGGAACACAGCGGAGGTCTTGGAGGTCTACTCAGGACTCGGCCTCCAAGTGTGAGGCACTACAGGAGGCTTTGCTCTGGCCGATTTCGGGCCACTCAATACACTCGTGGGCATGACAAAGAAGTCTGCGGACGCAGAACTCGGTTCGATTTTCGGGACTGACACCCAGTTCTCCGATGTTGAGCTGAACGCCCTTCGGGCCGAGAACCATCGTCTTCGTGCCGAGCTCGCCTCTCGGACCGAAGCGTGGCGCGTCGCATTGCGCGACCTGTCTGCCGCTCAGATCGAGCTGTCCCGACTGCGAGGTGAGATTGCGACCCAGCAGATGGCGGGTCTGAGCGCCGGCGACTGGGAGGAAATCCAGAGCGTCGAGATCGACCAGACCGAACCTGACCGATAACCACCGCTGTCGATGACCGTGCTCGGCGACGATCTCTTCCCCACCACGGCGTGGCGATTCCTCCTGCCTGATCCCGATCCCAAGTCGATCATTCATCTCGGAAGACCAGTCGACGGGGTGAAGCCGCTGCAACGTCAACGGTTCAGCTCGAACGACACCGCCGACTTGGTGATGACCTCCTCCGCCGATCCCGGCACGCTGAAGCGGGCGTTCGCTTCGTGTCGGCCCGGAGGCGCTTGCTTCGTCGAGGTTGAACCTTCGACGAGAGTCTTTGACCCTGAAGGGCTGCGCCGGGCCCTCATCGACGCGGGATTCGCGTCGGTGCGCCTGTACTCGGTGTCCGAGGCACCCGATCGGCAGCAGCCCAGTTGGTGGGTTCCCCTCGATTCAAAACCGGCGCAACGCCACCTGCTTTCGTCCCAGGGTCAGCGCCGGGGCCGGTCGGGAATGGCGAGAGTTGTGGACCGCGTCACCGAGTTGGTGTCCAATCGATTTCCTGGATTGTTGATAAGAGCTCCCTGGCTTCTCCTGCCCCGTTGGCGTTGGCGGGTCTGTGCAACCGCACTGCGCCCTTC
>JABDJU010000317.1 GCA_013003325.1 Acidimicrobiales bacterium | reverse complement strand
TGACCAACCTGCTGTTCTGGAGCTGGCGGATGCTCAGGTTGACCGTGATCGACAGGTCTTCGCAGCCCCGAATCCGGCGCCACAGCGCGGTTTGGCGGCACGCGTCCTGGATCACCCAGTCGCCGATGTCGACGATCAGGCCAGATTCCTCCGCCAGCGGGATGAATCGGTCCGGGGAGATGAGGCCTTTGGTGGGGTGACGCCAGCGGATCAGGGCCTCGACCATCTGGACCTTGCCGGTGTTGAGGTCGAAGATTGGCTGGTAGTGCAGGACCAGTTCGTCGTTGTCGAGGGCCCGGGACAGATCGGCCTTGAGGTCGAGGCGTTCGATGGCCTCCTCGTGCATGACGGGCTCGAAGAATTCGAATCGGCCTTTGCCGCGCGCTTTGGAGAGATACATCGCCACGTCGGCGTTGCGCATCAGCGACTCGACGTCCTTCTTGGAGTCGTAGTCCATGGCGATGCCGATCGACGCCGACACATTGAAGGTCTTCACGCCGAGATCGATCGGCTTGTTGAATGCCTCGAGGGTGCGGTTGGCCACGAGAACGGCGTCGCGGCGGTCCTTGGCCCGCTCGATGAGGATGGCGAACTCGTCACCGCCGAATCGGGCCACGGTGTCGCCGTCGTTCACGCACTCGCTGAGGCGGGCAGCGGCTTCGGCCAGCATGGCGTCACCGGCGGCGTGGCCGAGGCTGTCGTTCACGTTTTTGAAGTCGTCGAGATCGATGAAGAGGACTGCGACGTGGCTGTCGTCTGAGTCGGTGGCTCGCAGCGCGGCGGCGGTTCTCTCGGAGAACTTGGCCCGGTTGACGAGGCCGGTGAGGGCGTCGTGCCCGGCATCGTACTTGAGCTTCTCTTGGCCCTTCTCAAGCTCCTTCATGAGGGTGAAGACCCGGACCAGGATCAGCATGAACAAGATGACCGAAGCGAAGGTGGTGACGTATTTGTCGCTTTCGTTGCCGAACAGCATGTCCGCAAGCGGCACGCTTACCGTTGCAAAGAACATGATGATGAGCTGCCGGGCGGTGAGCTTGCCCTCGGCATCGGTGAGGTACGGCGGTCGGCTGGCGGCGGGATGGGTGGCTGCCACCGCGAACAGGGTGTAGAAGAGCAGCCAGAAGAAGTCCAGCCACAGGCCGGTCTTGAACGTGCCGTTGTTGAGGTAGATGTTGTAAGCGGTGTCGGCGATGGCCAGCGACCCGATGGCGCCAGCGATGATGGCAAATGGTGGATGTTTCAGGTGAAGCGTGACGACCAGTCGGGCCGCCACTGCGAGCAGGGCGATGTCCATCACCGGATAGGCAAGGGTCACGATGTTGCCGGTGTTCCACTCGAAGCCGGCCGTGAACTGGTCGTCGACCCACAGAACCCAGAAGAGGCCGAAGAACGCGGTGGCGACGATGCCGGCATCGATCAGACTGGCGTTGTTCTTCCGGCCGGCGATCTCGGCGACCATCTTGTTGAGGCCGACGATCATCAACGGATACATGCCGAGGTAGAAGAGGTCGGCCGGGGTGGGGTAGCCGACGCCACCGAAGAGCTCGTCGACGTAGTAGAGGACGTCGGCGGTTAGGAATGACGCCAGGCCGGCGGCGAACCACATGTACGGCTCGCGAGGTTTCGCCCCGTTCACCATCACGCCCACGAGCAACATGCCGAGCGCGATCGCTCCCACGCCGTTGTAAAGAACCAGCTTCGATGTGGGTGTGTTCGGCAGGACGTAATAGGCGGCCGTAAGCACGCCACAGACGGACAACACGACCTTCCACAGGCCGACTTCGTTCGCCTGGTCCCACAGCGGACGCGCCTTATTTAGGAGCGGGTTCATGTCGATGACATCGGGGGCGATTTCAGGCCCCTTGAGATACCGGGCACGATTCTTGGCGAGCTTGATTCCGACGACCTAGGCCATCTGGACCGCGGCCGGGTCCGAACGCGGCCACCACCGCGGGCCTGGTCATCAAAACTCCTGGCCTCGGGCCGATGGGATACCCATGCTCGCAGTCGCGCTTGCTGGCCTGGCCGGCCTGTTCTACGGCGCGTCCGATTTCTCCGGCGCGGCTGCCTCCAAGGGGAACCAGCCGACGGTCGTGACCCTTGGCGTTCAGATAACGAGCCTGGCCGCCCTGATCGGAGCTCTGTTCGTTCTCGAGGGCACGTTTCGGCCCGAAGATCTGGTGTGGGGAGCGCTCGGCGGGTTGAGCCTCGCGGCAGGCCTGGCCCTGTTCTACGAGGCGCTCACGACCGGTCCGATCGCCACCGCGGCGGCCCTCACCGCTCTCGTCAGCGCCAGCCTCCCGATTCTCGCCGGGCTCTTGCTGGGCGACCGCCCTTCGATGTTGACCCTCGTCGGCGTCGCTCTGGCCGTGCCCGCCGCAGTCCTGGTGTCGGCGGGGGAAGTGGGTGTGCACCGGAACCTCACGGACACCACTCCGAGGGAGCGGGTCATCGGTCGTCGACAGTTGGCCCGCACCCGCGTCCTGTCCTTTGGCGCCGGCGTGCTCTTCGCTGGATTCCTGGTAGCGCTGAGCCGGGTCGGCGATGATGCGGGACTGTTCCCACTCCTCGGAACGCGGGCGGCTGCCATCCTGTTTCTCGTCGGGCTCATTACCGCCCAACGGCTGTGGAGCCCGGTTCGACCCAAGAGCGTTCCGATGGTGGTGGGGGCCGGGCTGTTTGATTGCAGCGCCGACAGCTTCTACCTCACCGCTCTCGCCACCGGCTCGTTGACCTGGGTCGCGGCCATCAGCTCACTGGCGCCGGTGAGCACTGTGCTCTTGGCGCGCGTGTTCTTCAAGGAGAAGCTCACGTGGGCTCAGATCGTCGGGCTGGCGCTCTCGGCTGCCGCCCTGTCGTTGGTCGCCGTCGGTCGTTCGTTGTAGTCGGCCAACCGGTCCGACCGGAGTTGTCCCAACTGTTGAGCGAGGGTGGCGGAAACCACCGGGAGGGGCGCTAGCCTTCATCTGCCGAACGTGAGGACACCGCCATGAACCTGATGCAGAAGATCGAGCAAGAGCAGCTCCGGCACGACCATCCTGAGATCCATCCTGGCGACACCGTCAAGGTCCACGTTCAGGTGATCGAAGGTAACCGCACCCGTACCCAGGTGTTCCAGGGGGTCGTCATCGCAATGCGGGGAGAAGGCGTTCGCGAGTCGTTCACCGTTCGCAAGCTGAGCTTCGGTGTCGGCGTCGAGCGCACATTCCCCACCCACTCGCCCATCATCGAAAAGATCGAGCTCGTCAGCCGTGGCGATGTTCGACGGGCCAAGCTCTACTATCTGCGCGACCGCATTGGCAAGGCGGCCAAGATCCGAGAGAAGCGCGACCAGTAGGGGACTCCGGGCGAACCGGTCCCTCCGGACCTCACCTCGTGAGGTGACAATCGATGACTCGAGCTCGCCAGCGTCTCGGCGCGTACGGAGAGGGCGTCGCAGCCCGCTTCTACCTCGCGCACGGCTATGAGTTGCTCGACCGGAACTGGCGGGTGCGAGAGGGAGAGCTCGATTTGATCTGTCGACGCGGAGGCGACCTCGTCTTCGTCGAGGTCAAGACCCGGTCGTCGAATCGGTTCGGCACCGGAGCCGAAGCCGTGACCCCGGTGAAGCAACAACGGATCCGCCGTCTGGCCCTGCTGTGGCTCCGATCGAGCGATGCTTCGTACCGGTCGGTTCGCTTCGATGTGGTCGTCGTCGACGCCCGGGGCAACGTACGCCCATTCAAGAACGCGTTCTGATCACTCCCTGAACCCGGCCGTACCTAGCACTTCTCGTGTGTAGCGCACCACGTCGTCGAGTTGTTCGTCGGTGAACCGACCCTCGAACCCCGGCATAGTGCGGCGACCGACGGCGATCAGCTGCCTCAGGTCGGGTGGGGTGGGATAGCGCTCGAGCAGCGCGGCCGACCGCAGTTCCGGTCCCCGGCCACCGCCGCCGTCGGACCCGTGGCAACTGGCGCAATTGTTGGTGTAGAGGTCTTGGCCACGCACGAGTTCTGCGTCATCTGATGGCGCCTCGACGGCGCTGCCAACCGAGCACGCGGTCGCCGCCAGGGTCGCGATGACGGCCACAACGAGGAGCTTGATCGTCGCCGGGAAGTGATGCATCGCAGCACTGTAACTTCGGGTCCCGACGTTGCTCGAAATCGACCTGGGGTACCGTGTTGAGATGGGAATGGACCCGACTCGTCCCCACCGCAGAAGCAATTTCGACTACGTGTATGTGGTTGTCGGCACCGCCGCCGTCGTCGGGCTGGTGATCTGGGCGCTGCTTGCCTGATGCCCAAGCGCAATCGCCGGCGGCAGCCAGCTCCGAAGTCGAACAAGCCCAAGGCGGGGCACAAGAGCACCGGCCGGCCCAAGGTGAAAGGGCGCCGAACGTTGGCCGATCCCTCCGATGCGCCTGACACCGAGATCCACTTTGTCAGCGCCGCCGATGCCAGCAAGGACTACCTCTGCCCCGGCTGTGGACGGGAGATCTCGGTCGGCCAGGGTCATCTGGTGGCCGTCCCGGCGAGCGCCCCGGACCTGCGACGACACTGGCATCGAGGTTGCTGGGAACGACGTATGCGTCAATGAGAGTTGGTAAACGTAATAGACGAACCTAAGATCAGTATTCACGGCTAGTTCCGTCTCGGTCCCCCTGGACCCTCGTGCCTCCTGATGAAGGCGTACGAACCGAGCGGAGGAGGGCCCACAGTGCTGGCCACGGTTCATTCAGCGGTGGTCGACGGCGTCGACGGGATACCGGTTCGGGTAGAGGTTGACGTACGGGACGGGTTGCCGGCCTACTCGGTGGTCGGCATGCCCGATGCGGCCTGCCGTGAGTCGAGAGACAGGGTTCGGGCAGCCTTGGGCAACAGCGGAATGCGCTGGCCTCAACGCCGAATCACCGTCAACCTCGCGCCCAGCAGCGTCCGGAAACAGGGCACAGGTCTCGACCTTCCGATCGCTATCGCCATCCTCATCGCCGACGGGCAACTCCCGGCCGAGTCGGTGTCCGACCTCGGAATGGCAGGCGAACTGGGTCTCGACGGAAGCGTGCGACCGGTGCCGGGGATGATCATCGTGGCCGCCACCTGTCCGGGTCGCGAGTTCCTCGCCCCGGCGGCCAACCGGGTGGAGGTCGCCCTCATCCGGCCCGGCCAGATCCGTGTCGTCGCATCACTGCTCGATCTGGCCCACGCTCTGAACGGATCTGGGCCGGTTCCGCCGATCGCCGAACTCGGAAACGCCGACCACCCGGTACGGCAGCGGCTCGAGCTCGCCGACGTCAAAGGTCAGGCGACCGCCCGATTCGCGCTCGAGGTGGCGGCCGCCGGCGGCCACCACCTGCTCTTCGTCGGTCCTCCCGGCGCCGGAAAGACCATGCTGGCTGAACGCCTTCCTGCGCTATTGCCTGATCTGAGCGACGACGACGCCATCCTCGCAACACGGGTCCATTCCGCGGCGGGGATCCCGCTGCCCGCAGGGGGATTGGTCCGCAGTCCGCCCTTCCGGTCTCCCCATCACGCCACTTCCACCACAGCACTGATCGGCGGGGGTGGTGCCTCGGTGCGCCCCGGCGAGGTTTCCGCCGCCCACGGCGGGGTGTTGTTTCTCGATGAGCTCGGCGAGTTCTCGGTTCCAGTGCTCGAAGCGCTCCGCCAGCCCCTCGAAGAGGGAACGATTCGAGTCGGTCGCCTCAGCGGTCCCAGGGTGATGCCCGCACGGTTCCAGCTCGTGGCGGCCACCAACCCGTGCCCGTGCGGATATGGCCGGTCCTCCAGTTCCTGCCGTTGTTCGGACACCGCCAAAGCTCGCTATCTGCGCCGGCTGTCAGGACCGCTGCTCGATCGATTTGATCTTCGGGTACCGGTGGAGCCGGCCGATCCCGTTGCTCTGCTCACCGAGGGTGGGGACGAGGAAAAGACGGCGGCGGTGGCCGACCGCGTGCAGCGGGTCCGCCGCCGAGCCATCGCCCGCGGCCATCTCGACAACGCTCGCCTGTCGGCGTCACGGATCGACGAGGTTGCTCCGCTCAGCTCCGACGCACGGGACGCTCTGCGTGAGGCGTTGGAGCGCGGCGAGCTCACCGGTCGCGGTGCCCACCGGGTGAGGTCGGTCGCCCGCACGCTCGCCGACTTGGAACAGCCGTGCGCTGAGGTCATCGAACGCCACCACATCGAGCAGGCGCTTGGCCTGCGGCTTCCGGTGGGCGTGGAACAGCAGGTCTCTCGATGACTCGGCCGTCGTTGCTGGCCAACCTCACCGAGGAACGTGCCGTGCTCGAAGCCGCACTGCGTCTGGTGGCGCTTCCGTCGTTAGGGGTGGCGAGGTGCCGCTGGTTGCTCGACGCTGTCGCCGCCCCCGTCGTGGTCGAGAACCTGCTTCGAGGCCGTCTGCCGAAGCACCTTCCGTCACCACTGGTACCGGTGCGGGCTGAGCACGTGGACAAGTGGCGGGATCAGTTGAGGGACCAAGATGTCTCGCAACTGGTCTCCCGGAACCTGGA